>NZ_JAHGVE010000003.1 GCF_018835585.1 Pelorhabdus rhamnosifermentans | reverse complement strand
GAAAATGCACCTCGTTGTTCATAGTGACATTTTCTCACGATAGTCTACATAGTGACATTATCACAAGTTAAACACATAAGCTGTAGCACAATACTTAACAACACGCATTCCCGGTGTTACAATATTGTTACTTTAATGTACATGGCACCAGTGTCATGCAACAAGTGGAACTCCTTATAATTACTGGCTTCATCGACCTTTTTTTCTTCCAGTACATGCCATTTAAAATCGCAGTTTTTAAGCTCTGATCCCATATGTTATAAGGCTTTGATCCTCTTCCAATTCACTTCCATGACATGCCATGCTGCTTAAGCAAAACAAAAAAGGGTTGTCGCACTAAAAATTAGTGCGACAACCCTTTTTTGTTTTTTAAACTTGTTTAAATAAATCCACCATTTACACGCAGGGTTTGACCAGTTACCCATTGTGATTTATCGCTTACTAGAAATTCAATGACATTCGCGATATCTTCAGGTTCACCGATTCGACCAAAAGCATTCATCTTTTTCATAGCGTCGATTTGCTGTTCTGTTTTCCCTATCTTAAAAAGCTCAGTGTTTACAGGCCCTGGAGCCACTGCGTTAATTGTAATTTGCTTAGAGCCGAATTCCTTTGCAAGTTGACGGGTGAATTGTTCAACCGCACCTTTTGTACCAGCATATACGCTGTACGCCGGAAACATTTGCCCTGTTACGGACGTCGAAAAGTTCACTATTCTCCCGTTGTTCTCCATGTGTTTCATAGCTTGCTGGCAAGCAAAGAAAGTACCTTTCACATTTACTGCAAATTGTTTGTCAAAATCGTCTTCCGTTACATCTGAAAGAGGTTTGGTTATCATCAGCCCTGCATTGTTAATCAGAATATCCACTTTACCGAATTCATCAATTGTTTTTGTAAACAATTCTTTAACATCACTTAACTTACTTAGATCAGCATGATGAGCTACCGCTTTGCCTCCTTTTTTAATGATACCTTCCACCACTTCTACTGCCTTTTGGCGATTGCTGGAATAATTAATCACCACTTTAGCACCTAAATCAGCCAGTTGTTCAGCAACGATACGTCCAATTCCTCTTGAAGATCCTGTTATTATTGCTACTTTTCCGTCTAAAATTTTCATTTTTAATCATCCTTCTTTCTACTCTATTTTTTTCGTGCAGGTGTAAGCACTGAATCTAGACCGATACGTTTCATAAAATCGCTATGAAGTGTTTCGAAAAGTTTGGTTACTTCTTCAGCACCGTCGCCGATAAAGTCTATTGTAAACGCTCCTGAAGTCCATACGTTATCTGGCTTTGAACCTTCATCAATTCACGTGTCAAATTATGCACTTATAATGATTAATCATATCTTGCTTTTCCTTTTCTTCTTTAAAATAATGAAAATAGTCAAGTATTTCTACAGAAAAATCAATAAATGCATTTCCAAGAGCCGTGATGATATTCTGATCTTTTACCACATGTTTGTTAACATAGGTTTCCCGAGGAAACGGGTCCTCCAGGGTCATCGGAAAAAACTCTCTAAGCTTCTCTTGGGTTAATACAGTTGTATACATTTTCCCTTGTAAAACTCCGGCCCTCGCTAAATACTGCGTACCAGCACAAATTGCAGCCAATAGTTTGCCTTTGTTATTTAAATTTTGAATAAGGTCAGTTAATTCTTGTCGCTGCTCATCATTAAATCCCCCTGGTATAATCAAAGCCTCCACATCGGTAAAATCCAGCGCATCTTTAACTGTAGCCATAGGATAATACCTTATTCCAGATTTGCTTTTTATCACTTTCTTTTCATAGGCAATGCAAACAATCTCTCGATTGAGCAGATGACATGCTAATGTCATTTCGAAATCAACCATTTCCTCGTAAATAAAGCATAATAATTTCCCCATGACTATCACTCTCCATCAAATAAACATTGGCTGAACAATCTTTTTTCCCATTTCAAAAGCCTTCTGACAGTCATTGGGAAATTCTTCCTGGCGCCGTTTTAGCTTTTCTTCTGCATTAAAAAAAGTCGAAACATATTGAGAGTAGTCCTCAAAATGGCAAGTATCGATAACAAATAGTGATTCAGCTTCTCCAAAAATCTTCTCTATGAACATTTCCATGACATGGAGATTTTGTTCATAACCCATTTCCCTCACCTGGATCTCATTCGCTGCCATGGTATAAATGATTCCTGTTCGTATTTTCTTTTTAAACAGAGACGAACGCTCCGAATCGAATGCTGAATATGGAAACAACAACCGTTCCCAAAAAGATCTCATCTCGCCTGTGACATTTCCGTAATAGATAGGCGAACCAAAAATCAAGGCATCCGATTCTTCCACTTTTTTGAATATCGGCGTTAGATCATCCTGAATCGCACAACTACCATAGCTTTTTCCCCCCACTCGTTTACAGGCGTAACAGCTTCTACAACCTTTGTAATTTAAGTCGTAAAGGTGGATGAGTTCCGTTTCTGCCCCATTTGATGCTGCGCCTTTCATTACATGTTTTAGGAGAATTCCAGTATTCCAATCTTTCCTTGGACTTCCGTTAAATAGTGTTAGTCTCATCAGTCTTAAGCCTCCATTTTCACATAATCAATTATTTTTTACCGCTTGATTTCATACTTATGTTCAAATACTATTTAGGCAGGCAAATTATATGTATATACATATAATTTATTAAATTTTTTATTTGCCCAGTTTGTTGATGGATTGTAAGGTTTCGAAAAAACCATTAAACTGCTCCCCAAGTACTTGTTCAATTTTCCTTTGCGCCTCTTCCCATAACGGTATAGCTTCTTCAAGCTTCTTTTCACCGTTCTGAGTGATTGAAATCGATTTTTTTCGAGCGTCATGATTTTCAGGTATAATTTTAATGTATCCATGCTTATTCAATATTTCCAGATTTCTCGTGACTGTACTTTGGTCCATAAGCAGCATAGCAGCCAGTTCACCAACAGCAATGTTTTTATGCAATGAAACATTTCGAAGCAATGCACATTGTGTGCTACGTAAACCAGTTGATTGTAGGTGTTGATCATAAAATTGAGTAATCACACGTGTCGTTTTTCTTAAATTACCGCAAACACAGCGTTGCATATCTGGCAAATCTAACATGTGCACACCTCAATGGCTATTATATGTATATACATATAATAGCCATTGACATATGCTTTGTCAATGACTATTACCAGATGCAAAACAATAAAAATGTTACTTTAGTGTACATGACCCCAATGGCACGTACTATAGCCGATACTCAGGAACACAGGCTTGTCTTCTGCCTTCGGCCTTCGCAAACGCCTCTTCACCCCACAGATACCAATTCACTGGATTATACGCATGCTGCAACAGATACGGACTCTTCTCATCGATCAAACGATTAGGTATTTTATCCACGAAAATCACCCCTAGAAGTTAATTTCAGTACATGACACAATCATAATTAGTATGCACAAAAGAAGTATCGGCATTACGCTAATTTGCCAAATGAAACATATAGGCTATATGACTTGCTGGATATTAATGTGATTTTTTCTCAAACTATACAAGAATATAGTCCCACACATTAGTAGGTTTGGTAACCCATTTACGCCGTTATTGAGATACTTTCATTAACCTCTTTCTTCTGAGCATCATTTAATCCATTTGGAGCAGTTTTTTTATCAAGGTCAGACCATCCAAGTAAAAATACGTTTTGAGTGGATTTTAAATAATTATAAAAATCAACTGGATTGGTCTTACCTTCAGTAGTTTTGTTAAGAGCATTTTGAAGGTCTAAATAATTTTCACCTAAAGTAGTATGATCTCTTTTAAAATCTTGATAAAAACTATCAAATTCTTGATTAGATTTATTAATTGCATTGTTTCGCTTACTATTTTCTGTGGTAATTATTTGAGAGACTAAGAAAATGAGTAATATAATTTTACGCAACAGGGAAGCTGCTTTAGCAGGATTGGCAATAAGACCAAATCGCCATATGGTCAAGGATATAACGCAGAGTAACAGCAAATACTAGGAAGCAAGGGAAATCACTGAATTAGACCACTGGGAGGATACATTAGTGGAAAATATCAAGCATGAAAACATTAGAATTACAGCTAGCGAAATGGGGGCTCTTTGGAATACTTACATGATTGAATCCCTTGTGCATCATGTATTTTCCTATTATTTAAATCATGTTGAAGATCAAGATATCAAAAACATGCTAGTAATTTTGGTCAACGAGACGAGAGATAGCGTTGAATTATTGGAATCAGCGTTTAAACAAGAAAACCTTCCTGTACCTAGGGGGATTACTTCAGAGGATATTGTGCCAGACGCTCCACGCTTATTCTCCGATAAATATTATTTGATATACACCAAAAGCATGGCAAGGTTTGCCGCAAGCATGTTTTCCCTTGCTTACACGCAAAGTACCCGCAATGACTTCAGACAATTTTTCATACATTATGTAAACAGACTTACTATCGTCGATCAGCAGGTCACGGATTTATTGTTAGCGAAAGGAGTACTCGATTTTGTCAAAGATAGGAGTTTTTTTTCTGGGTTCTTTGGCAGAAAAAGGCCCCTAACTGCTCTGGAAATTACTCATCTTTTTTTCAGCGCCCAATCCAATGCAATTGGAAAAGCGTTAATGATCGGATTTTCTCAGGTTGCACAAGCAAAAGAGCTAAATCAATATTTTACTAGTGGAAAAGTCATTGCTAATAAATTCATGGAATTATTTAATAAAATTTTAGTTACTGAAGAAATATCGATTGTCCCAAGCTTTGATAGCGAGGTGATGACCAGTACGCAATCACCTTCTCAGATAGACTCATGTTGTTTCACACCACTCTAATGAACTCCGGTGGTTTTGGTAACTACGGAATGGCATTCTCGGCAAGTCCAAGACTTGATTTAGCACTTTTATATGTGAGAGTTTTGTTTCAAGTTGGTCTTTATTCGAAGGAGGGAGCAAATCTCTTAATAAAAAATGGGTGGATGGAGCAGCCACCTTCCGCGCCAGATCGCAACGCACTATCAATGTATTATAAAGAAAAGTCGTTGACACCTCAACCAGCTAAGAAACCAATAGATGAAAAACATGATGATAATAGCAATGAATGAGTGCTATTTTTTGTTGTTACCAATGCTACAGTTCACCCAGCTCATCTCGAATGAAACCGTTACTTTAGTGTACATAATGTAAAGATTCTATTCTCTGCAAATCATTATCAAAGTAGCATCCATTTTCATTACCAAAAATTTGTTTTCTTGTTTATGGGAAATCTACTGACAAACAACTATTTAATTTGCCTGGAAAACTAATGTAGTACCAACATTGTTTGGTATAAACGCTTCGGCATTGCTTGGGCAATTTGGTGAATAGCAGACCAGCCAGGCCTGCGCCCATTACCCTGGTGTAATCCTAGAAGCTAAAGCTTTACTCAACACAGATGTTGGGATAATACAGATGCCATGCCCCGAACTTCTTTATTTAGGACTTGATAGAGAAATTAATTCGAGAACTAATCGCACAGTTGAATCAGAAGACACCCGAGTTGCAAAACGTATGAGGGAAGAACAATCTATAATTTTGTGCCACTCAATAATAAACCCCCAACGGCTCCCCTACCTGTGGCATTAACACAACTTGGGCAAATGACCAAGAATTCGAAGGCCGAGGTATCTTCATTGAAATACTGGAAAAAGCTCTTAAAGACAAGGGCATATTCATAAACATGGTAGGTATAACAGCGCGAGATCCGAAACATGCAGTTGCTGCCTTAGAAAGATTATTTAGTAGTTAGCCGTGCATTTTATAATAATGAAATGTAAGTTCGGAGGTAAATCACTTGCAAAAAAATAATTCAGTATGGGGCGTCGGCCCCAAAATTGTTACTAGTACGTTAGTCTATCTTGCCCTCACGTTATATATAGATGAAATCTTCCACTGTTTTGCTATTGTATCAGAGAAAATATTTATGCTATATTTTCTCAGCGGAATACTGATTACTATTGGTTTGGTGATTTGGGTCATTGCTGCTCGTACAATATTTATGATGTATAAATTAGATTCGCTCTATAAAGGCGGGCTATACTCATTTTGCCGCCATCCACTCTATGCAAACTTCATTCTTATTCTGGTTCCTGGACTTTGCTTATTAACTAATTCTTGGATTGTTTTTACAACGCCGTTTTTCATGTACCTTGCTTTCAAGTATTTTATTAAAGAGGAGGAGCAGTGTCTTATTAAACAATTTGGCAAGACTTATATAGAGTATAAAGAAAAGGTCAATTCAATCGTTCCAAAATTTCATTAATCGTATCCTATCGATTAATAACCTATAAGCCCTATTCTGTTCCCTGCGTAATCGCACTTAACCATAAATCCGTTAGTGGCACTTGAACGGAAGCTCTGGTCAAACCTTAGTCAATGATTTGTTTATGGTTTATAATTATAATTTAAGGACGTAATTTGATTTATAACGCCACTTCATAATGTTGTGGTAAAAGCATCATTTATTATAAAACTTTACTTTTATTACTTAGAATACTCAAATTTTGCTGACCACTACTTCCGAATTGATATAAATCCTAATATAATTGGAAGGAAAATGTAATTCTGGAGAGAATTACATTTAATAGGCATTAAACTATTTATTTTAGGAGGGACTGTTCTTGTCCTTTTTTCCCGAACCAATACTTAAATACCAGAAGCAGATATTCCACTCAACGGAATAAAGGCTTACCTATCTCAAGGTAATAATCACCAAATTCTTTTCATGGAATTTAGCGAAGACGTCGAATTACCCGAACATGCCCATGAAGGTCAATGGGGCATTGTTTTAGAAGGAAGAATTGATTTGACAATTGGTCAAATAAAACAAACTTTCATCAAAGGTGATCGCTATTTTATTCCAGAAGGAGTTCATCATTCCGGTAAAATTTACGCTGGTTATTCCGATATAACTTACTTTGATCAAAAATCAAGATATAAGCCTAAAGAATGCTAATCACCATTCCATTAGCTGACCCCAGGATTCACGCACTATTTGCGCTAATTGACCCTTTATACTCGACTTAAGTCAAGTTTTACTTATACAGAACTTCCAACATATGTAGGTTTATTCCATTTATTTTAACCATCCGTTTTCAACACAGCCCCTCTTTTCGATTAAAGTGTCTCTCGATTAATCAAAATACCTTTCATATACTTGCTTTCATTATGAAAGCGGTAAATAATAGTTTTTTCTTCATCTGTACAACCTAATAGCAGTTTAATTTCGGAGTCCTTCTTAAGCAAATCAACTATACAGATCACTGCATCAAGTTTTCCTCCTTCATCGGTACCTCGCCAAACATCAATTCCTCCACCATCCATGGAAGATGTACCTTGTAAATATCCATAATCGACCAAATACAACATGTTAGAATACCTTGGATGGCGGGTTCCTTTTGGTCGGTCAATCACCAATTCTGAATCCTCTACCAGTTTATCTAATGCCTGCCAAAAATCCTTATCGTAAGTATCCATATCTATAACCTCTCACGAGTTTTACTGTATCAACTTAAATCATGGAAAACTTCTGATACAAAAAGACAAGGTTTCTTCCATAACATGCCATGCTAAGAATAAACATGCATCATAATTTGCCCAATGTCTCTCTTTTTATTTGTTTATCAAATTAATGATTTGCTCACATATTTGATGAGTTACCAACGAATCCTCTATGGAAGGAGTTGATGGTTCATTGTTTTTTACTGCATGTAAAAAGCATTCTATCGTGTGGTAAAAACCCCTTCTATAAAGAATTGGGTCCCAATCTTTAAATTTAATCTTTGTCTCGATATTTTCTTTGAAATGTGTTGCATTTACTAAATCTCTTACCACTAATTTATTACCTGAACTCATATACTCTACAACTTCTTCTGCCACTCCGCTATCTCTATTCATAATTCCTATAGCAGTTATATTTTCATTAGATAATGTAACAACTACATTATACAATAATCCCTGCTTTTTAAGACTATGAACCTTTATATCTGTTATTTCCCCATCCATTAAAAATCGTAAGGTATCTACTACATGAATAAAATCATCTAAAATAAATATAGTAACATCATTAGGTTTACCTACTCTATTTTTTTCAATTGTAACTATATTAGCTTTTCCATGTTCCTTCAAAGCTTTATACATAGGAGCAAATCTTCTATTAAAACCAACCATTAATATTTTCCCAACCCGTTTTGACAATTCAGCCATTCTTAATGACTCTCTATAATCATAGCTTATTGGTTTATCTACATAAACATGAATATGATGAGTTAAAAGTTTTTCTATTATTTCAACATGAGACTCTGTAGAAGTATGTACAAAAGCTGCATCTACTTTTAACGCGATTAAATCGTCAACTGATGTAACATAGCTACTTACTCTATACTTTTGTGATAATTTTTCCAACCTTTTTTTATTTCTAGTACAAAATATTAAATCAATACCTTCTACAGCCGTAATTACTGGTAAATAAGCCTTTTCACATATGTTACCAAGTCCTACGATACCAATTTTCATCTGAATATCTCCCTAAAATTCAAATTAATTTCTCCTAACATGTCATAATAATCTGCTAAAAACTTCTTATCTCTACATATTCATCATATAAATACAAAACCCTTGTTAAATTAACATAATTTAACAAGGGTTGCCCCCACAAGCAAATTCTTGAATTTTTCCAATATGTCATGATTGGAAAGCATGTATATCTTATCTATTACGGTATCTGGAACAGAATCGCCGCAACGCTTTTTGTAAGCTATGCCTTTACCCGTTACACAACCTCTTGTCTTCTGTAATAATTACATTATTATTTAATATCTTTTTGATGATCATATGGGAAACACCCCCTTATTTCATTTACATCTGTTGCCTATGAAATAAAAAAACGAAAAATCGACAAACTCGTCATTTTTCGTTTCATTCAAAACTTATCGTTTTCAATAAAAAGCCCCCCCAAAATTTTCTTTTGGAAGGTTTGGCCAACTCAATGTCCCCATCCAACGTCTCATGTAATTACTTGGGGGTATTATAACACAATCAAATAAGAATGTCAAATATTATGAATATTCATCCAACATTATAACGAACAATGCATAAGAAACAACTTTTTTCTCTAAAACGAATAGGAAGCCGCATTAGGCCGTTAAAATTTCACTATCATCGATATCACATGAAGCTTAGTGAGATAGTTGAGCTTCTAGTTGAGTTATTTTTTCTCTAAATTGAGGGAGATATTTTTTATGAGCGACTAACATTTCATCTAAAAGTGTTTTTGCGATCTTCCCACTAGGCACTAAAGGATTTATTATAAAGGCATGTAGTGCCTTATTATAGTCACCCGTCACAGCGGCTTTAGTTACGGTTTCTTCCATCCCCTTCATGTGCTGAACAAGAGCTCTTGGTGCCGAATCGAAATGTCCCCAATTAAGCGGCTGAGGTCCCCTTGACGTTATAAGTGATGACACCTCCACAATGCACTCATGAGGCAAATCTGAAATAGTGCCATTATTTCTAGTACTTACAACCATAGTAGTCCCTTTATCATTATAAATAGAATTAATAATTTCACACGCTACATCTGAATAATAAGCTCCACCACGTTTTGAAAGTTGTTCGGGCTTATAATTTAATTTGGGATCTTTGTATAATTCAAATAACTGAGCTTCTAATTTTTTTACTATTTCAGCTCTTGTTTCTCCTTTTTTAAATTCCTCTAATTCATCTTTAAGCATCTCATCCATAATATAATAATAACGGTGATAGGAACAGGGAAGTAATCCTAAATCTTTGATTTGTTCATAAAGCATTTTTATATCTTTTATATTTTCCATACCTTTAAACTCTTTAGTACTATTAGGATTATAAACTACTTCAATAACTTCATCAGTTCGTTCCTTTCCGGTCTTATCCCAAACACGATGCCAATGGAAATGATTAAGTCCAGCAAATTTGAAGTCTAATTCCGCAACTGGAATATCTAAAGCCTCACTTGCCATCATCATGTATCTCAACGGGACATTACACAATCCAATAGTTTTTTCAAATCCACCGTATTTAATTGCTGCTTCTGTAATCATGCCTGATGGATTTGTAAAATTAATAAGCCATGCTTCTGGACATAATTCTTTCATATCTTTAATAATGTCAAGTATAATCGGTACTGTTCTAAAAGCTTTAAGCATGCCGCCAGCCCCATTAGTTTCTTGCCCCAATATTCCATACTTTAAAGGAATTCTCTCATCTTTAATTCTAGCATCCAAAAGACCAACTCTAAACTGTGTTGTTACAAAATCTGCATTTTTTAAGGCTTCTCTACGATTAAGGGTTAAATGTACCTCACAAGGATAACCAGAAGCCCTCCACATTCTTTTTGCCATAGCCCCAACTATTTCTAGCTTTTCCCTACCTTCTTCAATATCAACTAACCAAATTTCCGAAACTGGAAATTCCTTGTATCGTTTAATAAAACCTTCCATTAATTCTGGAGTATAACTACTGCCTCCACCAATTGTAACAATTTTTAGCTTTTTCATGTATATGCCCCCCCTATGTTTAATACAAACTTTTTTGTAAATTTTGTAATTTGAGTTTAACATAGTATTCAGGTGTTTAACCCATCTAAGAACGGCATTTTTTTCACAATATGAAATTTTCACATTAAATCGTTATAATAGGTTATATAGTATCTGTTCAACAATATTTCGATAAATAGCATCAATTTGTAGCGACCACTCTTTGGTGAATCACAACTACCCATATACAAAATTTCATCAAACATATTAGATAGTCTTATTCTTGGATTTTGAGTTACAAGGATAAGTTTTTCACCCTTTGCTTTGGCTTTTACTATAATTTCCCTAGATGATTCTATAAAATTTCCATCTACAGAAAAAAACAAAGATAGCCTGCTTTTTTCCGAAGTTAAACTTAAATCCAAATTTAACAAGTCATAATATTCACAGTATTTGCCTAGAGAAAGCATAGTTAATTGATATTGCTTAGCCAAAGAGCCTGGAAGTAAAATGCCATATATGGATATATGTTCATTTGAATAAATCATTTCATTTATTTTATCTATCTTTTTTAAGTCAATATTTTCTTTCAAATTTTGAAGTGAATTACAAATTGTATCTATATAGTTCTTAAGAATATCATTGTCATGAAATTTATCGAATTTCAAATCTTTAAGGTTATCATTCATACTTATAAAACGACTTACTTTATTCGATTTAGAATATTCTTTTAAATCAATGAAACTTTTATACCCAAGGGATCTGACAAATCTCGATATTGTAGAAGTTGAAGTGAAAGATAGTATTGCCATCTTTTCAATTGTAATATGCTCAAAACTATCTATATTTTCAATTAAAGTTTTTGCAATAATTTTATATGGATCATTTGAAGCCGATTGATTAATTATTTTTTGTAGTTTAAGATATAAATCATTATAGTTTCGCATAACTTCCTCCTGCCCTATTAAATTGATTTTCATAATATAAATGGAAGGGGAAAACATTACTGATTTTCCAGATATTTTTATAGACCAAACCGTCTTGATGTAGCTCCTATAGCTCGCCCCAATTCAAAATAAGAAGGATACATCATACTGAATATCTGACATAAATAATTAAGAATATCCCACCATTTTTACAACCAATTTATAATAATTTCAGAGATATCCATCCTTCTAGATTTACTATCTTTACTTGGATATCCAACAGATATGATAGCCATAAGCTGCATTTCACTTGAAATTCCTATCAACTCCTTTACTTTATCTTCATTTTTTAATATTTCCCCAATCCAGCAAGTTCCTAAACCAAGTTCATGTGCTGTGAGCAGCATATTTTGTATTGCTGCCCCAATTGCCTGAACATGTTTTAAGTAAATATTTGATATTTTATCATCTACAGTTTTAGTATCGAGAAAAACCGCAATTAAGCACGGCGCGCTTTGTACCCAGTTATGATAAATTGTAAGAGAGGATAATTCCTTTATTAATTCAGCATTTGTTATTACGGAAAATCGCCAAGGCTGTAGATTATTCCCCGATGGAGCCCAACTAGCTGCAGTTAATATTTGAATAATATCGGTTCGATCTATTTTTTTTGAAGTATAGGCTCGGATACTCCTACGATTTATTATATTTGACATTATTGAACCCATATTGTCTCTCCTTTACTATATCCATATTTTAAAAGGGGCAAGAAGCTAAATTTAAAGTTTATTTTACTAAATTCCCATAGAAAAACCAGACTCCTGCCAAATTCATACAAAATTTAGCAGGAGCTTTTCCACTAACAGTCCATCATTACGTTTACTTATACAAAACCGCTAGAGTGCCAATAACGAAATAAAAAAAGTTTCATAAAATAAACGTCGTGGTTGGTTTTACAATCTTGAACTATGGTGATATAAAGAGAGAAAGTCAAGTGAAATCACTCGAAAACAATGTTGCTAAGGTTCATTATCTTGACAAAGTGATAGAACTACAAATTTGCCACTCTCCTAGAATAGCAATGCACTTCAATCCTATCGCACTTTCTGTCTTTTGCCAAGGAAACGCAATATTCTTCTAATTCACGCCCAATACCTTTACTTCTAATTTCATTATCTACAGCGAAATAACTTATCCTAGCAAAATCACCTTTAAGAGCTAATTGCGGAATAAAATGAATGGATATAAGCGCAACAACCTTTCCATCACACTCATAGACTAATAACCTTTCATCAGGGTGGTTTAATAACGTTTTAATTTTATCTTGCAAGAATGAATCAGTATCCGAATAATCTAGTTGTTTAAGCAGTCCCTGTATGTCTTTCCAATCCGTTATCTCTGCATTCCTAATTCCCATACAATTAACCTCTTTTCCACTCAAGTTTCACTACCAGTTTGTGATGTCTCTGTAGTTTATTAAAATGTTTTACTGCCCACGGATACCAATTCACTGGATTTAAAAATTAGCGTTGACATTTTGCATAACCCCATCTCCACCACTACCAGGGTGACGTCATGTTTTTATAGTCCATACATACACCGTCTCCCTATATTATTTTCGTTTAGCCTCGGGGAACAAAAAAACAGTTTGGATCCGATCCTCCACCGTTTGCTGTTATAATATTACCATCCCGAACTGCGAAATCAATAACATACTCTCATCAAATATTTACCTTCCAGTATATCACAATTAGTTTATATTTTTGTGCTCTTATGATAAGAACTCTTCCGTTGCTGTTAACTCTAACACACTAACGATATTAAATCCTATTTCAATTAAAGTATTAATAATCCGTCCTATTAGTAGTGTTTAGTAGTTGCTAAATACAAGATGATAGCTAAAATCATTAATATCGCTGAAGCGCTGTAAATATAGCTAAATCCAAATGCCTGTGCTACAATTCCCCAAATAACGGAACCAAGTATGCCTGCAATATCCTGCGCGCAAAAAAATGTTGCATTGGCTGTTCCCCTTCTTTCAACCGGAGCAAGCGAAATAACCAATGCATTCAAAGCAGGTTGAACGGTTCCATAACCCAACCCGTAAAATACAGCAGCGATCAAAAATACTGGCAATGATGAAGCTACAGATAATATTTGCAAGGCAATTCCCAATAAAACCATGCCAGGTACTAAAACTCTGGCAGTTCCATACCGATCAGCGATTCGTCCGGTTGTTAGTCTTGTAAACATCATCGCCAATGCAATGATAATAAAAAATAACCCGATATTTGTTACTCCTTTGTCGCTCGCATAGGGTGGCAAAAAAATCATAATGGTAGAATAAGTTATAACAATGATAAAAAATAAGAAAGACGGCCATAAAACAGTTTTCTCGATAACTGCTAATATATCCCAGTTGTCAGTCCCGCCGCTACTTTGCTTCCGCCAATATGAAGTACCAACAATGGCAAGGTTGACAGTAACATAAAATTGCCAACATAGGTAAGAAAATTCACTGCAATGATGAACGTGAACGCTGCTGTCCATAGTTTTCCCTGAACGAATACTTGGTTTGTTTTCCGATTCATTATCATTCCTCTTTTCGCTGCGCCCACTTTAATCGTTGTTGAAATATAGCAAGTTTGCATGTTACCTTCTCAATAACAACAAACAGCACTGGAATTAAAAACGCCCCTAAAATCGTAGACATAAGCATACCGCCAACGACTGCCGTTCCCATGGCTTTTCTGGCACCGGATCCGGCTCCCGTAGCGATTGCCAAAGGAATACAGCCGATGATAAATGCTAGTGAAGTCATTAGAATAGGCCGTAAACGGATGGTAGCCGCCTCAATGGCTGCCTGCACAGGAGCCATACCTTTATCCACCCTGACTTTGGCAAATTCTACGATTAGTATAGCATTCTTGGCCATCAACCCAATCAACATTACCAACCCAATTTGCATGTAAACGTTATTTTCCAAGTGCCGCATATATTGGAATAAGAAAGCACCGAAAATACCGGTGGGTACACAGAGAATAACAGCAAAGGGAACACTCCAACTTTCATAAAGAGCTGCTAAACATAAGAACATGAACAATAACGCCAGACCAAATAGTATGGGTGCACGACCACCCGAGATTTTTTCTTCGTGACTTTGATCTGCCCATTCGTAACTAAAACTGCCTGGCAGTGTCTGTGCGGCTACTTCTTCCATAGCAGTCAATGCCTGTCCCGAACTATAGCCTGGGGCAGGAGCGCCGCCAATCTTAATGGCCCGGTAGCCGTTGAACCTTTGAATCAGGGATGGGCCGCTAATCGGTACCGGTTTTACCAGCGTATTCAGCGGTACCATTTTCCCTGTCTCGGTACGCACGAAAAAGAACCGGCTGGAGTCTACATCACTCCGAAACTTGGTTTCAGCCTGGATCACTACTTTGTAGGTTCGGTCAAAAATATTGAAATCGTTGACCTCCAAGCCGCCCAGGAAAACTTGCAATGCGCTAAACACATCGTCCACCGGAATACCCAGGGCTTTTATTTTATCCCGATCAACCTCAAACCGGTAACCGGGAGTATCCACTCGAAAATTGGAATAAACGGTTCCGATTTCTGGACGTTTGCGGGCGGCGGCAAGAAATTCTTGGGAGACTTGGTTCATTTTCTCATCGGAGTTGCTGCCCCGGCCTTCCAACATCAAAGTAAATCCCCCCATCGTACCGACGCCAGGCAGGGGAGGAGGGTTGAAAGAGAGCACTGTCGCCTCCGGTAATGAACGTGTAAGTGCCAGCGCCTGACGAATTTTCTGGTCAACCTGTAGTTCGGGAGCGGTTCTTTCATCCCAGTCGGTAAGTCCAACAAACATATTGGCGCTGTTCGGCTTATTTGCTCTAGTCAAAAGATCAAGGCCGGTAACAATGACAATATCCTGTACGCCAGATTGTGAACTGAGCAGTTTACAGATTTTTTTACCTGCCTCCTGCGTACGGTCCAAACTAGCCGCTTCCGGCAGATTCACAGAGTTAAGATAAAAGCCTTGATCTTCCGGCGGAACAAAAGATGTCGGCACGATCCGGATTAATCCGCCGCTCGCAATGAGCAAGACCACTAGTAGCGTGATACATAGAGTCGAGCGTTGAATTACTTTGACCAATCCCTTACCATATCTATTGATTATATTTTCAAACCAATCGTTGAACCTGGCGAAAAACTTGGTGATCAATCCTGTAGGTGCGTTTGGATGATAAGGCTTGAGCAATAATGAGCAAAGTGCCGGCGTTAATGATAACGCCACTATGGCTGATAACCCCATGGAAATAGCGATCGTCAATGCAAATTGCTTGTACAATACGCCCACCATCCCGCCAAAAAAGGCCACCGGAATAAAGATTGATGCCAACACAAAAGCAATGGCTACAACCGGTCCCGAAACCTCACTCATCGCCCGTATGGTAGCATCCCGCGGACTGAGTCCGTTATAGCGCATATGATGTTCCACTGCCTCAATGACGACAATGGCGTCATCCACCACCAGGCCGATGGCTAGTACCATGGCAAACATGGTCAGGGTGTTGATAGAAAAGCCTAGTGCTAAAAATGCACCGAAGGTTCCGATAAGCGATACGGGAATGGCCAGCATGGGAATTAAGGTGGCACGCACGCTTTGCAAAAACATGAAAACTACCATCAACACCAACAGTAATGCGATAGCCAATGTCTTTACCACTTCTTTCAGCGATTCTCGTACAAACTTAGCCGTATCGATGACCATTTTATAATCCATGTCAGGGGGAAATCGCTTGGAGGCCTCCTCAATTACCTTTTTGCAGTTGGTAACCGTATCCAATAAATTGGCGTCAGTTGTTGGTTGAATCATAAAAACGATTGCGGGATGATCGTTAACGTCACAGGAGAAGCCATAATTTCTGCCACCAATTTCTACCTTAGCCACATCTCCGAGTCGAATAAATGACCCATCCGGTTTCGAACGGATAACAATCCTGGCGAATTCCTCCGGCTCCACCAAACGGCCTTGGATGATAGCAGTATATTGGAATTCTTGTTTAAGTGATGGCCGCTGGCCGATGGTTCCGGCTGGGGCCTGGACGTTTTGTTCGTTGATAGCCTTGGCAATATCGCTTGCGGTAATGCCAAACCGGGCCATTTTGTCGGGCAGCAGCCATATCCGCATGCCAAAATCGGCGCCGTATTCGCCGATATTGCCCACGCCCTTGACGCGTTTTAAATCTTCGATAATATTAATATCACCGTAGTTTTTCATAAAGGTACTGTCATAGGTTCCATTCGGCGACCATAATGCGAAAATCAGGGCAAAATCCGATGACACCTTGCGGGCGGTAATACCGGACTGCAATACCGTCTGCGGCAAAGAGGCATTTGCTTGAGTCACTCGGTTTTGCGTTTGCACCACCGCTAAGTCTGGGTCTTTTCCTAATTCAAACTGGACATCCAGTTGATACGAACCTGAATCAGCACTGGTGGATAACATGGATACCATATTTTCCACACCATTCACCTGCTGTTCGAGCACCTGGGCAACGGTTCTCTCCACTATCTGGGAATTAGCCCCGCGATAGTTGGCGTCGACACTAACATGAGGAGGAGTAATTTGTGGATACCGATCAATCGGTACATTAAAAGCGGCAATCAAACCGACCAGGGTGATGATTACGGACAATACTATGGCGAAAATTGGACGGTCAATAAAAAATTTAGACACAGACTTCCCCCCTAGTTTGTAGCTGCACTTTGCAGTTCATTTGGGTCTAGTATTTCTACACTTAAAGGTGTTCCCGGCGGAGTCTTGGCAAAGCCTTCCACAATGATACGATCGGCTGTTGTCAAGCCTTCCTCTACCACCCACAAGTTGCCAACACGCGGTCCTGTTTTTACTGGTCGCGGTTCGGCCTTATCGCCCTCTCCGACAATAGTAACAAAAGTCTTTCCCAGCAGTTGTTGCACAGCCCGCTCTGGTACCAACAAAGCCCCCCGACGTAGTTCACCTTGTGCCACGACATGGGCGAACATGCCTGGCATAAGCACTCCCTGAGAATTATCAAATGTCGCCTTCATCGTGAGTGTCGCCGTATCTTGCGCCATGCCGCGATCCACCTGTTCAATATGTCCTGCAAGCGGATACTGTGTTCCGTCACTAAGAATCAGTTTCAGATTGTTTCCCCATTCGGCAGGCGAAGTACCGCGTCCAAGTTGGGTGAAATGCAAATATTCATTTTCGCTCATGCTAAATTGGACAAAAACCGGGTCCACCGAAGATAAGGTAGCAATTACCGTCTGACCAGCCTGAACAAAACTACCAATACTTAGGTCGTTTACGTCAATTTGGCCGTTGAATGGGGCCACAATTGACGTATCTTGTAAATCGGCTTCCGCCTGTTGCACCCGTGCTCGATTTGCATTTACCAGAGCAGCATTTTGCCGTTCCAATGATAATGCAGTATCCAATACCTGCTCAGCAATCGCTTGTTGTGTAGCAAGCTTTCGATACCGCATAGTATCTAACTGGACATTGCTCAATGTTGCCTCTGACTGTGCCAGTTGAGCTTGGTTCGTATGTAAAGCCGCATCATACTGACGGCAGTCAATCTGAAATAACGGCTGTCCCTGAGTAACCTTATCTCCACCGGTTACCTTTTTTTCTACAATAGTGCCGGAAACTTTTGCACGAATTTGCACTTCGTTTTTCGCTATCACTTGGCCGACAAACTCGTATATAATCGGGGTATCCCGTTGGACTACCTGCATCGCTTTAACTTTAACGGGGGAAGCTTGCGACGCCTGTCGGCTGTCACAGCCGGACATTACTGTCACCACGATTAGGGCACTTAAACTAATAAAAAAATTTTTCCCGATTTTATGTGTGAGAATCAATGGATATCCCTCCTTGTAGGATTGCATGTAATCTTTGGCTATCTCCCGGAATTGTTTTTAATTATACCAATCTAAATTTTATATGTATAATACGGAAATAGTCTTTAGTTTATATGAGAAAAATATAATACCCCCCTGCACCAATGCGGTGCAGGGGGGTATTAGCAATTGCGTGATAGAAGTATGCCATGTGATGGCATGAAATATGTGGGGAGATAAGAAATCGGTAATTAATTGGTTTTGGTAAACATGTCGATAAAATTCCGTGCGGCAGTCGACAGCTGGTGATTTCGCAGCCAAATAACAGCCGTAGTCGATGTTCTCAGAATCGGTTCAACAATTTCCTTAATAATTAGAGTATTATCGGGTATCAGGCCTGCCGTAGACCTCGGTACGATAGCTATGCCAAGACCTGCACCCGCCCATGCCAACATGGAGCGAATATCGCTGTGGCTACAGCGAATCCTTGGTTCGAGCCCAATTAGTCGATAGTACTCCAGAAGTGTTTCATGTTTGCGATGGATGATTAGTGGTTTATCAGCGAGTTCGGCTAAACGTACATAGTTTGCCGACAAACCATAGTCCGAGGCAGGACCTAATGCGGCTACAAATGGTTCATCAGGCAAAGGTATTGCTGTATAGGTCTCCAAATCTGGAGGAAATGGTGCGATTGCGATTTCTATCATTCCGTTGCCTAGCAGTTCATCAATTTTATTCGCTTCGCCTCCCATAAGTCGAAAATCGATTTCAGGATAACGTTCACGAAAGTCGCGAATTTTATCTGGTAAAAAGGGGGCATCCCAGGCCGACGATATTCCAACTGATAATGTTCCTAGCAACCTTTCAGTCGAATCTTTTAATTCTTTTACAGTTTGGTCAACCAATGTCAGTATGTGTTCCGCTCGATTGCGTAATATCTGCCCGGCATCTGTCAACTTAATCTTACGACCGCCGCCGTTTCGTTCAATTAACTGAATTCCCAGTTCGCTTTCAAGCAGTTTAAGTTGCTGACTAAGTGGTGGCTGAGCCATATGTAGACGTTTAGCGGCCTTGGTTATTTGCCCTTCTTCGGCGACGGCAAGAAAATATTGAAGTTTCCTGATATCCATAGAATCAGCACTCCTCTTGCTATATTATACTTCTATCATATAAAGGATAAGGACGTTATAAGTATTATACATACTACATTTCTGGTGCTATTATGATAAAAAAGGCAAAGAAAACTTTAAGAAGCGGGAACGAGGAAATTTAGTGCTTTGTAACAATTCGGAAAATAGTGTTAATTATATAATTTATTTTTAACAGTATAACATGAAGATACTGTTGATTCCAACTAACCAAAATAAATAGTATGAAAAAGTTGAGAGACCGTATCCCCATTGTTCTTTATTTTATTAGCACTACGTTTCGATAACTCTTTATCCATAATCTTCCTCCCTGTTTGACAAAAAAATACACTTACCGTATACTAATTATAAAAGTATACTGCGAGTGTATTTTTTTTATATAGAGAAACGAAAGGAGGGAAAAAAATTGCCCTTATGTATTATAGTGTTACTAATTGTTGGCATTATTTGCCTAGGATCAGTTATATTTTGGTATTTATTAAAATGATGCGTATTTTTCAAGCAATTAAAATAACGGCAAAATAACTATTTACCAGGGAGGATTATGGACAAAAAAAGATATAAATGTTTACATGATTTACCTCTGTTTTCAGGAACGGACAATATCACATTCCCAATGATATGCCGTGCTGCTAAAAAACAGGTTATAAAAAAGGGCGATATTCTGTTTAATCAAGGCGATCCCGCCGATGTCCTCTTCTACATAAAAGAAGGCAGTCTAAAACTGGTAAAAATAACGGAAGCAGGAGAAGCAGTTATCATTCAAATCGTTGGGGCGGGCGAAATGATTGGTGAAACAGCATTGTTTCGGGAAAACATCTTTTCGCCGACATCGGCTATCGCCTTGGGGAATGTTAAAATATGCAGTCTCAGCCGCCATTCTTTTGAACAGGTTATTATGAATGAACCTAAGATTGCCTTTCAGATCATTAAAGCTCTTGGTGAACGCTTGGATGATACTTGGGAAAAAATTACGCAGCTAAATACTCAGACAACTCGGGAAAAGGTAATCAGTCTGTTCATCGGTATGGCACAAGAACACGGCGTTCCGTGCCAAGAAGGTACATTAATCAATATCCGTTTAACTCAGCAGGATATCGCTTCTATGGTAGGATCGTCCAGAGTCATGGTTTCACAGGTTATACAGAAGCTTATAAAATGCAGTTATATTGCAAGGAAAAATAAATTCTATGTGCTGAAATCAATATGCTCATTTTGATTCTGAAAAAATACGTAATAAGCCACAATCCAGCGCATTGTTTTTGGTAATCCATTTTTGAGTGGTTTCTGAAAATAATTATACTCCGCATAAGGCAAATCACTAGGAAGCCTTATTCTATTATTTTATGACCATCATTATGCAAAGCATTTACCGCACAATTAAAATCTTTTGCTTTGACTAGAATATAGTCGGTATTATAAGTAGAAATTGCAAAAATACCTAAACCAGCCTCAGCAAATGCCGTTGTAAGTTTGGCTAAAATCCCTACTAAACCAAAATCCAATGTTCCTTGAACTTTAAACGCTTTCCAACCTCTCTCACATAAAACGGATTCCGGTATATTCTTTTCAGAACAAATAATCGAAAGTTCTTCCATCGTTTTAGTTATTGAGAAAAAACATCCTTGATACGCCCATGGGGGAATTGCCTGCTTCATATCTAATTTACAGACGCCAAGTGTATCAGACAAAACTTCCAGAGTTAATTTTATTTCAGACATCGAATATTCAGCTCCTATAATTGCTCAAATGTTAACTCATCCCTGATTAAAGCTGTTCCTCCAACTAGCACTTCGCTTATTTTATCTTTTTTTATTTTTAACCTAACCAATATTTCAGAAGGTTTCCCAATCGAATATCCCTGCTCAAATAAAAGTTCAGAGGATTGATCCTTATTTATAACGCCATAATTATGCAAATAACAAGCCAATGCGCCATTTGATGTTCCCGTGGCAGATTCTTCCTTGATATCATATAGAGGTGCGAAGTTTCTACAATGTGCAGTTGATCCAAATTTAGTTTCTAATGAAAAAACATGATATCCAATAACATTATATTTTTTGCTTAATTCGGATATTTTCGCAAAGTCTGGTTGTATTGAAGACAATATCTTTATGCTCTTAACAGCGACTATTACATCTTTTAACCCAGTTGATACAATTTGTGCTGGTAGATTGTTCAAGCAGTCATTTGAAGAAAGATTTAAGCTGTCAGCAATCTCAGCTTTATCAAGTATGTCATAGTACTTAGGAAGAATCTGGTTCATATAAACACTGTCATGGTCAACGGTAATATTCAATATACCGGCTTTGGTTTCCTGTGAAAATATGCCACTGCCAATCAGCCCCCTATTTCTTAGCAAACTAAATGTGGCAATTGTAGCGTGTCCACATAAATCAACTTCCGAATTGGGGGTAAAAAAACGAACTTTAAAAGTAGCTTTATTAGATTTATGAACAAAAGCGGTTTCTGAAAAACCAACCTGATTGGCAATATTCAGCATCTGAATATCTGAAAGATGATCTGCGTCCAATACAACTCCGGCAAGATTTCCACCTTTATTGTCCTTTGCGAAAGAATACAATGTATATACTATGACTCCCAATACAGATCTTCCTTTCTAAAAAATTTAATACAATATGTAGTGACAATAAATGCAGGACTACGATGTGTTAGGCTTTCTGCTATTTTCGTTATTAAAAATCCAAATCCTCCGCCAATTAATTGCTAAAGGTTATTTATCCCATAATAATATCTTATGTTAAAAGCCATCTACAAATAGTAGATGACTTTTGAAACTACCAAACCAATGCAAGTGTATGATTACTTTTCCATTCCAACAGGCCTTATTTGGGTACAGGAATTTCTTTTAATCCTTCAATAAAAATCCGGCGTAATCCTTGCAAAATTCGTTTAGTCAAAAACCCTTGATCTTGGGTATGAAAATCAATATTGTGGAGTGCCGCCAATAATGCTTCTACGGTATACAAAACATCCACGTCCACAACTTCTCCCCGTTGAACGGCCTCATTTAACAAATCTCGACATGTAGTGCGCATCCATTGATACAGCGGCGATTGCAACGGACGAAATTCAGTGGAAGCTCGGCTAACGGCACATAACCAGGGAACCTTTGCCTCCAGAAAAGCAACAAATTTTACGATTACTTGATATAGTCGATCTAAAGGAGGGACCTCAATAGATTGATCAAGATAGGCTTTCACTTCTTCAAATAAAGGCTGACACTCTTCGCGCACAACCTCAATGCAAATATCACCTTTTTCTGTATAGCGTCGATATAAGCTCGCCTGACCAATTTGTGCCATTTTAGCGATCTGATGCATATTTACGTTCTCAACGCCTTGTTCAATGAACAACGTTCTTGCCGATTCCAAAATTCGCCGCCGAAATACCTCATCTGTAGAACTTGTGATAAATTCAAGTGTTTTACTCATTTAACATTCTCCTTGAATAGAAGATTTAACTATTTTCTTGACAACGGACAACTTGTCCGATACAATTGATACAGGACAAGTTGTCCTGTATCAATTGTATCATGGTTGTGCATGTAAAACAAATTTTTATCGTACAAAATTTATTGCAGGAAAGGTGATACCCTATGACAGTAAAAAAATTATATATTCTATCTGCTGGTTCTTGCTATCTTGACCAATCAGCAGTAAACCGGAATCTTCCTCCCGGTAA
Organism: Pelorhabdus rhamnosifermentans; assembly: GCF_018835585.1. Taxonomy (NCBI): domain Bacteria; kingdom Bacillati; phylum Bacillota; class Negativicutes; order Selenomonadales; family Sporomusaceae; genus Pelorhabdus; species Pelorhabdus rhamnosifermentans. The sequence continues at coordinate 220,397 of NZ_JAHGVE010000003.1, read as the reverse complement.
ATTGGTAAATATGCCGGTATGGTCATTTCTTTTGGAAACGGAGGACGGACCCATTTTAATCGATACAGGAATGCCTGATTCCTTTGTCAACAACCCCGATTATTATAAGGGAACCAAAAGAGAAGGACGTCTTGTCCCTAACATGCTGGAAAGCGATACTATTGTAAATGTTTTGAAGCGTGTCGGTTATCATACCGACGACATGCAGACAGTCATCAGTTCTCACTTACACTTGGATCATGCCGGGGGAAACGGTCATTTTCGCAATACTCCGATTATCATCCAGCAAGCGGAGTTTGATACCGCCATGACCGATGATAATTATTCGCCACTAGAGTGCCGACTACCTGACTTACAGTACCAAATCATTGAAGGGGACTATGATTTATTACCTGGAATTAAGATTTTGTCTACACCTGGTCATTCGCCAGGACATCAATCGGTGCTTGTAACAACTGAAAAATCAGGCCCCGTATTGCTAACTCTTGATGGAGCTTACACCAAGCAGAATTTCGAAAATGACCTGCCTTTCTTGTCATTTAATTCCGAGATGGCTGCGAAATCACTTAGGCACCTGAAGAAATTAATTCAGGAAATTCATCCCACAGTTGTCTTCTTTGGCCATGACAACAGACAAGCGTCAAAGGGACGTACATTCCCCGAATTCTTATAGCGGGGGGGAACTGCCCCTATGGACAACGAAGCTTGCTCTCTAACCCGGAATAGCCGTAATTTAATTGGAACACTCTGCTTACTCTTTGTATTTGGGAATATGAATATAACGATGTTCAATCTAGCTATTCCATCGATCTCTGAATCCTTTATGCTCACCTCTTCACAAGCTAGCTGGGTGATGGTCGGCTACAGTATTCTGATGGCGATCGGTGCAGGAACCTATAGTAAATTAACCGAGTCCTTTTCTTTTCAACGGTTGTATATTATTGGATTAACCCTTCTTGTCACTGGCTCTATTATTGGCTTCTTTACAACTTCTTATTGGCAGGTAATCCTTGGAAGACTGCTGCAAGCAGCAGGCGCGTCTTCCTTTTCTCCGCTTTCTTATGCAATAACAATCCAATATTTCAATCCCAGTGTCAGAGGCCAGGTACTCGGCGCTTTATCCGCCACAATTGCTTTTGCTTCCGGCTTCGGACCTGTATTCGGCGGATTTATTGAACAATACTTCGGCTGGCACGCCTTGTTCTTGGTGTCCGCTTCAAGCATATTTATCCTTCCCCTTATCCTCAAGTATGTCCCGAATACCGAACACAAACGAGGGGCCTTCGATATTCTCGGAGCTGCTTTGTTTTCAGCAGGATTGACATTTATATTGCTAGGAGTTACTTTTAAATGGTTATTGACCTTTATCGGTGTCGCGTTTCTTGTTGGATTCGGTATGAGTATTCAGAAAACTGCGCACCCATTTATACCGGCAACTTTCATGAAGAATGTCCCCTACCAAAGAATCCTGTCGATAAGCTTTCTTACTTTTATAAGCAACACCGGACTAACCTTTGTATTGCCAATCATGCTTAAGGCTACTTTCCACTTACCGACAAGCATTATCGGCCTACTCATGCTCCCAGGTGCAATGTCTGCTGCACTACTCGGATCGTTCATTGGTCGATGGACTGATCAGTATGGAAGTTCGCAGGTACTTATAATCTCACATTGTTGTCTGATTGGTGGATTTATTCTAATGGGTGCTTCCCTACAATTTTCGCCGTGGGTTGATGCTCTTTGGATCATTATTCTTATGATTGGTTTTAACGGAGTCTTGACTGCTAGTGCGAAATTAGTTCCGTCAACGCTGAATTTATCCGAATTTAGTGCAGGCATGGGGATCTTTACACTTTTTTACCTGCTCGGCGGGTCCTTTGGTCCTGCGGTAATCGGCAGACTTGTCGACTTGAACATTCCTTATTCGAGTATTTATTATATTCTCGCTTTGTTGGGAGTATTGTCTTACTTTCTAATCCCTAAAAATAAATTTTAAGAAAATCCTTGTCTGTAACGTTTTTTTCCAGACAAACGTATATTTATTGGCGGCAGATTCAATTTTTAATTCTTACACCTTTCCCCGGACTTTTCGAAGTCTGGGGATTGTTTTTTTGCGAGAAAGGAGCTGCCACACTAATTTTCTTAGTGCGGCAACCCCTATATTTAGATATTATACAACAAATCTCCATTTTAATGATGAGACATCGTATGAAATCCCACTACTTACTGTTCATTAATCCTATATATACTTGAATCTCGATATCATCAACTAAAAAATGAACTACAATGGTCTGAGGCACTGGCAAAGTAGCTTCGCCTCCCTGACCAACCATAAGAGTAGGAGGTGAAATATCCAGTCCATCTATACCTACTTGGCTATAATGTGTACAGGCATTGGCACAAACCATATTGCCCATTTCCGAAACTGCGCTTTGTGCCAACGTATCAAAATCATTTACTTCCATTCCCATCATCATTTTTGACGCAAAACGTTTCGCTGAATTTAGATCCATGCCAATCAGTATTACACCTTTTATTGAACCAATCACGGAAAGATTAATTAAGACTCCACTATAATTGAATGTCGATCCCACCAATGTAATATTCGTTTTTCTTATTGTCTGGAACCCTATTTGCGGAATTATCTCATTAAACGCACTTAATATTGGGTTTATAATATTTACATCCATAATACCGACCCCTTTTTAAATCCAACAGCCAAAAATATACTTCCAAAATCAGTTTCAGCAAGACATTTTTGAAGCCTGACGCTAGGACTTATAATTTCTGCAGTATTACCATGGAACAAGCTTGGGGGAGATACACGTAATCCAAAAGCCTTCTCTTTCTTATTCAGCATCGAACAAGCAATCCCGGCAATAATATTTGCAAGTTCTGCTACCATGGATAATACTTCCTCACGATTTTTAGCAGGGCGCCGCAAAATAGCCTCTGCTATTTTGTTTGCAGACTCATCGGACACATCCATAATCATTGACCCAGAAGACTGACCAATGATGCCAATAACCGTCGTCATTCCTTGAGACATATATGGTATATCAGCATTATTTATGGGTACAAATGTTACTGGCGTTTTAGCCATACGTGTAACATTTTGTGCAAGAGCCTCTTTAAAGGTTTCAAATCCTCTTTCTATTAATTGTTCAAAGAGATCATCAGGTGACAAGATATTTTCTATTACTCGACTCAAGCTTTCTATGTCTACTGGCTTTTGTATATAACCAGCTACACCTATGCGCTTTGCTTCCGTTTCCGTTTCTTCATCTTTCATAGAACTGACAAGTATTATTTTCGCTTTAGGATCATGTCTACGAAGTTCCCGACTACATTCAAAACCATTAGCTTCAGGCATTACTATATCCATAGTTACAATGTCAGGTTTACACTTATCATAGGTTTCAATTAAACCTTCCAATGAATCGGCTTCCCCAACGACTTCATATCCACTATCAGATAAAGCTTCTGCAATCATTGTTCTAGAAAATGGGGAATCATCCATAACCATAATTCGAACACTCATTTATAACACTCCTCAAAAATATTTTTGAATAATTGTCATCTAAAATTATCTGTATTGTTGTTGCATTTGACAGCTTCTCGCAATTCCATCGCCAGTTGACTAAAAGTTAACTGGCAGAAGCTATTCTTCAACTGATGCAGACTGTTCGATACCGTTTGAATCTTGACAATAAACTCATTCTAATTACACTAATTTTCGTCATTTTTCGACATATCCGTATATAATCCTGCCATATTTACACAAATTTAACAGATTTTTTTACTATTACCAGTACGCTTCGGCCCTACCTAAAAAGAAAATAGCCTATTAGACTGACTTACAATAAAAAAACCTCATGGAAAGTGTAATCCATTTAAGTCGTGCTCTAATTTTTCAAAAGGAAATTCCAAGTGGGCAGAGAAACTTGCATAAAAGGGAAAACCCTGCCAGATCATACAAAATCGAGCAGGAGTTTCCCCTTTAATTACTTATAGTCAATTATCACTTCTCTACAACCTTCGTCAATGATTTGTCAAAGGTTCTTATGCATTTGATCAATTAACGCTGGCGATTATTAGTCAGAAACCAATCATAGAGTTCATGGTTTTTATATACACCAGCAATTTCATGTCCCTGGTCAGGCAGTATCGTGAAACGAGGCGTACCTCCTTGCATGCGTAGTGCACTAATCATAGCTTCATCATTTTTCAACGGAAGAATGGGATCTTTTTCACCATGAAAAGCCCATATAGGCATAGTGATCATCTGTTTATTCCAACTGTTAGGAATTGTTGGATTTGAGGCTAGCGGGGCTATCGCTGCAAAGTATTCTGGATGCTGACAAGCTAGATACCATGTACCATTCCCCCCCCTACTTGTTCCAGTCAAATAAACTCTATCTTGATCTATACGATATTTTTTTAAAACATCATCAAGTAGTGCAACCAGAATATCTGGCTTATTCATCCAATCTTCACCCTCGGGACATTGTGGTGCAAGAACAACGAATGGAAAATCCTTGCGTTGTTCTGCGACCCAGGTTGGTCCATACTTTTTCACTAAATCTAAATTTTGTCCACGGAGTGAACTTCCATGTAAAAATAAAATCATCGGCCATTGATTTTTAGATTGAGTATATTTCGCAGGAAAGATAAGCAGGTACTGAATTTTTTGATCATTATATGTAAAAGTACTTCTTTTTTCCACGAAAGTATCCGATGGTTCAATAGATTCAGAAGTATTTGGCGTAAGTGCGGATGAATGTTCAATTTTTATAACTTTTTGTTCGCTCACATTAAAACCCTTTTGCACAAAGTAGCATAATGTTAGAATTACTAAAAAGATGATGATACTAAAAATTTTTTTCAAAATATATCCCCTTCTTGCAGTAATTATCTTTAATCCGCCACACCTAATCTACAATTTGTAATTATTATCATTACTTTATTTTCCATAAGTCAAGAAACTCCTGCCACATTGATGCAAAATCCAGCAGAAGTTTCTTTTTTATTATCAATCATCAACCTATAAGCCCTATTTTGTTGTCGCTTGGCGTTATAGCACTAGACCAGAGTTCCTTAAACTCATCAATCCGTTCTTGAGTCATCTCTACCGTCACCAATAATAGTTACTGGTTTTACATTTTTTTCGAATCAGCTTATCCAAGAAAAACACCAATATCAGTCGCTTTATAAATTACTTATCCGTTATCCGAAAATAAAGTTTTAAATTCTTGTAATGTATAGTCAGCTATTTTTATGTTTGACCTACCAAGTGCTGCCAGTATTTCGTAACATCCCGCTTTATCTGCTAAGAATTTAATATCAACATTTGATCCAACAACTTCAGCATATTTATACTTTTCAAGAATATCACTAGGAACATCAGTAACATCGACTATCGTAGCACCCAATGAAATTTTTCCAATAATAGGCAATCTATATTGATCAACATACATATACACTCCTTGAGGATGATTATCTAATTCACTTAATGCTCTAAGGTAACCATCTTTGTATCCGATATGGACAAGAGCCAACTTGATATCTCTTTTTGCCGTATAGGATCCCCCGTATCCTATTGTCTCACCCTTTTTAACATTCTTAATTTGTGACATCTTGGCATAAATTTCAATTGTATGTTTTGCATCAGGAGCAACTGGATTTTCCATATTTGGTGCTCCTCCCACCAACCCAATGCCTGGACGTATCATATCTAAATTAAAGGCTTTATTATCTAGTAGAATAACACTATCAGTACAGGCGAAAGTAACAGGTATGGAGGGTAACTTTTCTAAATATCTGTTTAATATGTCTAGTTGCCTATAACAATTGCTATGATCGGTACCTTTTATATCGTAAAAATGACTCATGAAAAATTCTATCATCAGATTGGATGTCAGACTACTAAATTCATTACTTAATATATTAACTTCATCATCTAATAACCCAAGACGGTTCATATGTGTATCAAGATGAATTATTGCTGAACCCCTTCCATTTAAACCACAGAAACTATTCCATCTGTTAAGCTGCTCTAAGCTATTGAGACATGGAATAATATTTGATTCTTTAAAATACGCCTCTTCACCATGAAGTAAACCTGCCATTGCATAAATTCTCGCGTCATCGTATGGTAAAATTTTTCTTAGTGCAATTCCTTCACATATTTCCTCAATAAAAAAGTATCTCGCACCTTCTTTATATAATGCCGGTGCAACATCCTTCATTTGTAATCCATGGACATCCGCCTTTAAAACAGCCCCACAAATAGAATTTGTTAAGTCAGCCTTCTTTTTAAATAACTTATAATTGTGAACAACAGCAGCTATATCTCTAATACGTACAATTGCTTTGCTCCCAAAAGCCTCATCCGGAATAATTCTAAAAGTATTTCCCATTGGATCGTCCTCCTTGTAGAATAATTTGCTTGAACAACCAAAATGCCATCTGCTCTAATACCATTTTGGCTCCTTACTCCATTAATTATGATTATGTACTTAATTTTTTAATCAGGGATTCTCTCGGTTCTACAATTATTATAATTAAAAAATTCACCATAAACATTGCATAAACTAACCAAAACATTGCAAAATATGCTGTAAAATAGAGATATACTCATTTAAGGAAAAGGAGTTCCTATGGAAACCGAAAATCAAATTGCCCATCACAAAAGAGGATATTTACATAAAGACTTTGAGCTCTTTCATTTGAAAGACAAAAAAAATATTCAGCTTGGATTTCACTTTCATGATTTCAACAAGATCATTATTTTTATGTCCGGAAAAGTAACGTATTTAATTGAAGGTAAGGCCTATAAACTAAAACCCTGGGATATTCTCTTAGTTAATAGTAATGAAATTCATAAACCGATAATTGACCTAACAGAAACGTATGAGCGTGTAATAATTTGGTTTAATCCGCTCTTTCTAACAAAACACAACTATATTGGGTGTAATTTATTGACGTGCTTCCAAATTGCCGCCCAAGAAAATTTTAATTTGTTGCGCTTACCCCCTGATCTTTTTCCAGAACTAAAAAACATTTTCTTTCAGTTGGAAGACGCTTGTAAAAGCCAGGATTTTGGCAGTCAAATACTTAAAAACTCTTTGTTCTTACAGTTTGTTATTTACTTAAACAGAAACTTTTTAGGTCATAAATCTGATATGCAGAATCCCGATATTAAATATGATGAAACGATCGGCAAAATACTCCAATATATTAGTAATAACCTTTGTGGGGATTTGTCCGTGGATAAACTGGCTTCAGTATGCCATCTTAGCAAATATTATCTTATGCGTAGATTTAAGCAACAGACTGGATATACCATGCACAACTACATATTACAGAAACGTTTGATCGCTGCTAACGCTTTGCTGAAAGAGGGGAAATCAGTAACTCAGTCATGTCTGGAGTGTGGTTTTAGGGATTATTCAAACTTCATTAGGTCATTTAAACGGATTTATGGCGTTTCCCCCAAAAAACATTACAAGATTTTAATGCAATATGATTGGCCAAATTCAAGAAAGCCAAAAGTAGACAGACAAAATAACAAAAAGTTTTTTAGCTGAACCTCGCACTTTGAGGTTAATCTATCTGTGATGGCTCTTCGTGAAATTCATATAGAAATACAGGAAAAAATTTCATATGCTTGACCACGTCAAAACAGTAAGTCATTAACAGGGATTTTGTAACTTATGTAGAATTTTGTAGAAATCAGTCGTAAAAAGGGAGGAAGAATACCAATATCTATAATACTCAAAATTATCAAAACAGCCAATATTGTACAATTAAAAGGAGGAAAATAAATGAATTTCTTTGACAACCTGAAGGTAAGCCTTAAACTAAGCATCCTAATTCTTGTCGCATTTTTATCTATGAGTATTATAGGTTATACGGGGTATCATTATCTCCAGCTATCAAACACAGAAATGACCATTATGTATGAAGACCACTTAGTACCAGTCGCACTTATAAATGAAAACCGCGCTCATGTTAATAAAGTGAATGCAGCCATAATGGAATTGATGCTCACAACGGATGACAAAAAAAATCAAGAATTAAGGCAAACCATCGATGAGTGGGCAAAAAACTTTAATGATAATCTGGCAGCGCTTGACAAAGAACATTTAGATGACAAAACAAAGGAAAAATTGGCCGGAATTAAAACAGCCATGCAAAAGTATCGCGAGGCCAGAAATATCGTTATTGAGTTGGCCATGCAAAATAAAAATGCTGAAGCCTATGCAATATATACTGCCAAAGTCGATCCACTTGCAGCAGATGCTCTTAACAGGCTAATTGAGCTCTCTAATTATTCCATTGAAGCGTCAAAACAAATGAATGCTAACAACAAAGCATCTTTCGAAAAAGCAAATCAAATTACTTTGGCAATTATTTTTGTATCTTTTATAATATTAATCCTAAGTGGGGTTTATATTACCCGAATAATAACTAAACCTCTTAATACCATGGTATTCGTTTGCAAAGAATTCGCTGCTGGCGATTTTCGTGATAAACCGCGAAAGCTTGCTAGGAAAGATGAAATTGGTCAATTAGCTGATGCTTTAGCAGACATGAGAAGTAGTCTTCGTGTACTGATGAAAAATGTCAATGAATCGGCTGAGCATTTGGCAGCATCTTCAGAGGAACTAACTGCCAGTGCTGATCAGTCGGCCCAAGCAGCTAACCAAGTCGCTGGGTCCATTACCGATGTGGCCAAAGGTGCAGAACAACAACTTGACGCAGCCAATAACACATCGGCCATCGTGCAGCAAATGTCAGCTAGTATTCAACAGGTCGCCGCCAACGCGAATGAAGTGGCGGGACAATCCGTCCAAGCGGCTAACAAGGCAAACGAAGGTAACAAGTCAATAGATAAAGCGGTAAACCAGATGACCAATATTAAAGAAACCGTTAACACATCTGCCAAGATGGTCACTAAATTAGGTGAAAGATCTAAGGAAATCGGTCAAATTGTAGATACTATCTCAGGAATTGCTGGCCAGACAAATTTGCTAGCTTTAAATGCCGCTATTGAAGCAGCACGAGCGGGTGAACAGGGACGCGGCTTTGCTGTTGTAGCAGAAGAAGTACGTAAACTGGCCGAACAATCACAGGAAGCCGCCAAGCAAATTGCCACTCTGATTAGTGAAATCCAGGGAGATACAGACAAAGCAGTAATAGCTATGAACAACGGTACTCAAGAAGTGCAATTGGGATCAGAAGTCGTCAATGTTTCTGGACAAGCCTTCCAAGAAATATCGACTGTAATAATGCATGTATCTGATCAAGTGAAAGAAATATCTGATGCCATTGAGCAGATGGCTATAGGCAGTCAACAAATTGTGGGGTCGGTAAAGCAAATCGATGAACTAAGCAAAAAAGCAGCTGGAGAAGCACAGACAGTATCAGCTGCAACCGAAGAACAATCGGCATCTATGGAAGAAATCGCCTCATCCAGTCAAGCGCTGGCCCACCTAGCGATGGATCTCCGCGAGGTTGTTAGCAAGTTTCAGATATAAATTGTAACGGATATGTTGTAGATAGGATAGTAGTATTCATAATTGAAAATGCCCGCCTGGCAGCTTAGTGCTGCTGGGCGGCATTTTTTGGTTTAGTGACGTACAGGCCAGATAGCTCATACACTTACTATTGAGCCTTCATCCACGCTAAAAACATCCCAATTTTTTAGGGTTAATTCTAAATGATTTATTATCTATTGCTCTTTGTACTGCTAATATCCCATCTAAATGATCATATTCATGCTGGATTAGTTCAGATAAATCGTCCTCAAATTCTAAAAAGCAATCGTTCCATTGCAAATCCTTATAGGATATTTTGCATTTTTTATATCTATTTACCTTTACTTCTAATCCGGGAAAGCTCATACAGTCATCCCAAGATTGGAATTCTTCTTCTCCAAATTCCAATCTTGGGTTAATTAGGACGTATGATTTATTATCAAGATTCATATAGATAATCCTTAAGAACTCTCCAATTTGAGGAGCAGCAATAGCTCTACCAAAACCATATTTTTCTCTGAAATTTATCATTGTATCGTGTAAATCATTAACCACTTGCCTTCTTATATCCATATCTTCCGTAACTTCTCGTGAAACATTATAAAGAGATTCATTTCCTAAGAGTAATATTTCTCGTACAGCCATTTTTTAACACCCCACCTTATATTATTTTTTATTCTATTTACAATGTTAGACACCTCCATTTGTCAGAAGCTCAAGATGTTCAATTTACCCTGAAGGAGATTATCATCGAGTCCCTTCCATTTTTGCTACTAAGCGTCTTTGTATCATCTTATTCCCCCACCTACTGTTCTCCACTTTCCAATGCAGTTTCTATTGCCTTTATAATTACTTTGCTACTATTTGTTGCTCCAGAAATAGTATCTACTTGTAAGGACTGGGCATTTACTACCTCTTCAGGAATCACCTCAGCGCGTTGGCCTCTTTCGGTCTTGTGCCTTATAAGCCGGATATCAATTATTTTATGGTCTTTTACTGTAACACTTACATCTGCCGCCACGAAGATTGCATCACAACTACCTTGAAAGGTACCGTCTTTTACCTTTGACAAATCTACTTCATCAATTTTTAATCCTGCAACTATGCTTTGATAGTTATTAAGAGCTGAAATATATGAATAGAAATAAACGCCTCCACTCAAAACACCTATACAACCTATGACAATCATACTTTTTTTAAAATTATCCATCTTACCGAGTCCCTTATATTATTTATAGTTTGCAATTTAATTGCATAAATGGGCCACGCAATTGAAGATTCATCTGGTCATTATCCTTTTCGCCTTGAATCGTCAACCAGCGATACCCTCCCCCAAATACTATATTGGGGGACAACTTATGCTGAAAACCAAGTTCTGCATCATAGTTGTAGCCTTTGCCAGTGTGCGGCGTACCACTCAGCTCAACATAATAAGTAGTAGGACGATTTCCGCCTAGTTTATAATGCGCACCGAATGTAGGGAGAACTGCACTATAGGATTGCTCGGTTTTCCGGTTTGCGACTCCAGATACCTCAACCGAACTATTCACTTTGTACCCATGAATCCCCACGAGCCACGAAAAATTTGAATCTACAGTTTTTTGATAATTGGGCAGATAATCTATTTTCCAGTACATTAGCTTTTTCTCAGAATGCAGTCCGTCTCCAGCTAAATAATTCTGCCCACCAAAACTTTTCTGTCCAAGAGCCGTTTTGTTCCCCGTAAAATTATAGCTTTCATAACTACCATTAATCTTACTATTTTCAATAAAAGTAAGATTAATGGCAGTAAGCTCCTTGTTTCCATGTCCCAAATCATTCTGAAAATCTAGTTGACTATTACGTGTTTCCTGCCCACTCATTTTGGGAAACCATGAACGAATTTCTACACCTAAATACATTTTGCACTTTTTCTTATCATCAGGTGTTACTTGTGTGACAGTTTTAGTTGTTTCCAACGTAACCTTTTCTTCGGGAGGCAGTTCCGCCGCTCCAGCAAAATTTCCTAAAGCCAAACTAAAATACATTACGACACCAATACATACACTTATTTTTTTCATAAATTACAATATCCTCTCTTAATTCGCTATTTTATTATACTGCCTAGTGGCATACGCAAACTCACTAGCGGTACATACTCCCTGACATAGCCTACGCGAATAATAAATTGAATCTGTCCCTGCAAAATTAGGCCTTAAATGATATCCGCTATGGAGACGAGTTAGAACCAATAATCCAGTGTCCCGGTTCCAGTACAAAAACCGTCCACGGCTGCGTATTATGTCCACTGAGTGCTAATGTCGCCAAATACAGCATATCGATTTCTTTTTCTGTCAAACCCGCCATCTGTTCGGGATTACAAGTTGACCGTATCGCATCTTTCTTCCCCATAGCAAACCATGATAAAAACACAGAACCGCCTCCAAGGATTATTAATCTGCTCCTACTAACACTTTGCCCGTTCAGCTTATAAAAGCAATTATTAGATTAGTTTCATGAAACTAACTTTTTAATAAAAAATTAACTTATATATACTTCTTCTGACTATGGCTTACTCACTCCCTGAATTACCTTATTTAACAATTGTGCAAATGTTTGTTTCTCAAAATCAGTAAGACATTCCGTCATTTTCGTCGCAAAATTATAATAGCCCTTATTTTCAATCTCTAATAGCAGCTTGCCCTGCTCAGACAGATAAATATGATATACTCGTAAATCCTGCTCAGACTGGATCTTATACGCGAACTTGCGCTCTACCAAACGATTTACAGTGGCTGTCACCGTTGATTTTTGTACGTTGAAACGTTCGACTAGATCGGTTAATGTCGGTCCCTTTAATTCTTGAATGGCATGAATATAATGCAGTTGTGTAATCGTTAAGTTGAATAGTTCACTACCACCAGTCTCTTCTTTATATTTCTGCATCGACTGACGCATAGAATCAGATAATATATTGATATAACGAACAATTAATTCTTCCATATGTAAAAGTTCTCCTAACATAGATTACTATGTAGTTAGTTAATATTAACTAACTACATAGTAATCTATTAAAAAATATTTGTCAAAGGTTTATTATTCATATAAAGCTTAATAACAATTGGAAGGAATTTGTTATTCTAGAGAGAAATATATTTTAAGACATTAAACTATTTATTTTAGGAGGAATTGCTTTTGTCTGTATTTCCCGAACCCATACTTAAATTACCAGAAGCAGACATTCCACTCAACGGAATAAAGGCTTACCTATCTCAAGGCGATAATCATCAAATTCTTTTCATGGAATTTAATGAAGACGTCGAATTACCGAAGTAAAACAAACCTTCGTCAAAGGTGATCGTTATTTTATTCCAGAAGGAGTTCATCATTCCGGTAAAATTTACGCTGGTTATTCCGATATGACTTACTTTAATCAAAAATCAAGATATAAGACTAAAAAATGCTAATCACCATTCTATTAGTTGACCCCAGGATTCACGCACTTTAGGCGTTATCCTGGGGTCTTTGAAACCCACCTAAAAATGGATAGAAACAAACTCGTAAAATTCTTTAATTGTTCTGAATAATTTATCTGGTTTCAAACTTTTTAATTCTTCAAGACAGACTCTATCTGCCCATGCTGCAGAAAAAATCCCCACGCCTGCATCCCTTGCTGCTATTATATCACTTGGTGCATCGCCAATATAATAGGCTTCTTCCGGTTTAATATTAAAGCGTTCAATAGCGAAAGTAATTCCCTCACATTTTCTATTTCCGATAACAGAACCTGTTTCAATCCATTCGAATAAGTCTGCCATTCCAAACTGTTCTAAGGTAATATCCACACTTTTTCTACCTTTCCCTGTTACCATTGCTACTAATATTCCCTTTCTCTTTAGTTCTTTTATCACCTCAACAATACCGTCAAATGGTTTTGAACATTCATTGTGAAAATCTTGATAATAGTATAAATACCGCTTAATACCTTCTTCGTAATGTTCAGGTATCAACGCCTTTATAGTCCCTTCCTCAGAGGGTCCAAACGTAGCTATGATTTCTTCATCACTGATGCTTTTGCTCATGAAAGATTCAATTGATTTACGAAAGGCTTTAATGCAGAGAGGAATTGTATTCCCAATAGTTCCATCTAAATCAAATATCATTGCTTTTATCATTTATTCATTCTCCAAAATATTTTTTTTAGTTACTAGGTCCTTCATTGATAGGTATCCTCCTTCATGTTGCTTATCATTATTCATAAGTATAATGATAAATATATTCAGATTATATATTTATATTGTCATATTTTATAACAATATTATCATTAGGAGAATTTATGGGAATCAAGACGCTAAATATCGGAAAAAACCAACTAGAAAACAGAGATTATTCTAAAAATTACAGTTTCCCGTTTCGAATTGGTTATGAAGATATTTCCAATTATTTAGGTTCTACTTTTAAATGTCACTGGCATCCAGAACTAGAGTTTACCTATATACTCAGCGGCTCAATGATATATCAAGCAAATAATAATCAATACCTTGTCAAAGAAGGAGATGGTATGTTTGTAAATCAAAACTGTCTTCATTCTGGAACATCCTGTGGCAATTTGAATTGCGAATATTTTGCAATAACCTTCCTTCCAATTTTAATATCAGGACATAAAAACAGTATTTTTGAAAGCAAATATATAACAGAATTAGTTATCAGTGAACGAATGCTTTTCGCATATTTTAATGCTTCAGACAATAAGAGTAAGCATATAAATTCAACCCTATTTGAACTTGAAAAAATTCACAGAAAAAAGGTCGACGGCTATGAATTATTAGTTGAAAGTAAATTATTTGAATTATTGTTTTACCTATATCAAGATGTTTATTGTAAACTTCCAAATAAACCACTTAAACAAAATAAGAACATTATACAAATAAAGTCAGGACTGGACTATATTCATACCCATTATAAAGGAAATATCAGTTTAGAAGATATTTCCTCATCATGTAATCTCAGTAAAAGTTCTTGTTGTCGGTTATTTCAAAAAATTGTACATGAAACGCCATTTAATTACCTTCTAAATTATCGTATTGAAAAAAGCATTCCTTATTTACTAAATAACGGAATGAACATTACAGAAGTAGCTGCTTTAGTAGGATTTTCTAGTAGTAGTTATTTCACAGAGATCTTTCATAGACTATTAGGAATGACACCTTCGGAATATAAAAAGAAGTACTCCTCTCTAAATCTCCATTAAAACGGTGCCGAAACCGTTTTGTATACTGTTTCGGCACCGTTTTAATTTATTGTCTACTGCAAGCCGTTGATCCCCAGAACCATTTTAAAACTTCTGATGCCCCCACACCGATATCCATCAGCCGAGCGTCTCTAGCATAGCGTTCAACTTTTACGGGTTCTCCACCAGCATTACCAATATCTGAATCGGATTCATTGGCCTTAGGGCGCGGTCCAAATCCCAGCGCACCGTTTTCGGTATGAAAAACAAGTTGTACATTATATTTTATCTTGTTCCTGTAAGGTATAGCCTTGCACAATCGCATGGACAAAGATACCTGGAGTTCCCACCCGTTCCGGTGGAATCGTCCCGACAGGAACAATTTCATTCACTTCAGCAATCGTAAACTTCCCCGCCATCGCTACTTCTTGTTGATCATTTAATCCAGTCTGGCGATATTCCAGATTGCCTGACTCATCAGCGCGCCAGGCTTTAACAATGGCTACATCTGCTGTAAGAGCCGGTTCAATAAAGCACTCGATTCCATCAACAATAATCTTTGGCTTAGGAGCCTCCAGAGCAGGAAACAGTCCTTCTTGATCCAAAATCCCGATACCAACAGGGATAAGCGCCGCCGGAAGCCCCACCGCACCGGCATGAACCTTCTCACCCCATGGGATAAAATTGTTTTACAAACAGGCAATCGTTTAAATACTCTTCAGTGGATTCTGGGGTCGTACCAACATGTGAAGAAATCAGTTCTTTTACTACGCCATTTTTATAAAGCAGCGCTTTACCGAATCCAGCCCGTCCCGGCGTTATGGCAATGAGTGTTATACCGCTTACCCCTTTACTAATTAAGCCTTCAATACACTTGAGCGGAGTGCCTACATCCAAAAACCCCCCATCATAACGTGGGTACCCTCTGTGATGGCATCAAGAGCTTCTTCCAATAACACAACCTTAACTAATGTACCGTCTGAATTTTATTCCAGTTCTAATGTGCCCACAAACATTAATTGCAATTATCATGCCAAAGAAGACACGGCCTGCTATCAATGTGCCGCACAAATAAAAACAAAAAAGTGTCTCCTTTGGTAACGATTTGTCACGACATATCGTTACCAAAGGAGACACTTTTAACTTGCTTCATTTACAGTAATTCAGCATCAATTTTTAAACGTTTGATCTTTTTATACAGTACAGATCGTTGCATATTCAGCATTCGGGCAGTCTTTGCCTTATTTCCCCTGTTTTTAATCAATGCTTTCACAATAATGCTTCGCTCTTGTTCTTCTATCACCGACTGATAATAGCCTTCGCTGCGCCCAAAAGCTTGTGAAACTTCTGCTGTATTCCACGGTAACCCGGGAATACAAGACAAAGATTAATGTTAACTTCATCTGTTGAATTCATGGGGTTCCTTTCTTAGTACAAACTCTAAAAAAGGATATTCTATAAATAAATGAATATTCCTGTCAATTCAATAGTGTACTTATTAAAACTACTCATTGGAAATAAAAGGGGCCACCAAAAGATACGGCAACCCCTTTTTCCAACTGCTAGACTACGCTTAAGAGTTCCTTTTCTTCCTTTTCTGTCAGGATTTTGTTCATATCAAGCGCAATAATTAACCGCTCATCAACTTTACCAATACCTAAGATATAGTTGGAGCTTATCCCACCCGCAATAGTGGGGGAATCTTCCATCTCCTCTGCCGCAATGGGGATAATTTCTACTACATCGTCAACAACAATACCACATTTGTGATTATCAATATCTATCACTACTACCCTAGTGGTATCTTTTTCAGTAGTAGTACCTAGACCAAAACGTTTTTTTAGATCAATAATCGGAATGACATTACGACGTAGATTCATGATTCCTTCAACAAAATCAGGCATTCCAGGCAGTTCTAACGTTTTTCCTTGCCGAGTTATCTCGTGAACTTGTTCAATTGGAATTCCATATTCATATATTTTCCCATCATTTTCCAAGATGAAAACAACAAGCTTGATGTTTTCTTTTGCCATTATTGATACCTCCTTATAAGTTGGCAGCCGTATGGGACAGTTTTTGGGCCAACGCAGTCATTTCTTCGATACTGGCATTCACTTCCTGAGTTGCTGCCGCGGTCTCTTCCACGACTGCCAGAGTAGATTCTGAAGCTAATGACGTCTCATTCATAGATTTATTGATCTCTTTCGTCAATTCTTTAATCTGTACAACCGTGTTCTTAGAGTCTGCCGACAACTTTCTGATTTCCTCAGCGACTACGCCAAAACCTAAACCTGCTTCGCCAACTCTCGCTGCTTCAATAGCTGCATTGAGTCCTAGCATCTTCGTCTCATCGGCGATTTCTTTGATGAAGTTCATCACATCATTAATCTTGTCTAACAGTTCCTTTGACTTTATGATTTCCTTGTTAAGATTTTGCTGATTATCGCTAACGTTGTTTGTAGCAGCGGTAATCTGTTCTATTGCAGTAGCAACACCAGTAAGTCCTTCATCCAAGGAGCTTGCAATTTGTTTGAGATCACCTGCTAATTTCCGTGGCAAAGATATTCCGAAGGAAGCAACTACCTCTTGAGTTTCTTCATCAATCAATGGATAAGAACCCGCAATCACGGGGTAACCATAGACAGACGCATCAATATCTTCATGAACTGGCTTGTTTTGCTTGATGGCCTCATCAGGAGTGCTGCCAACTCTTAAGGCTGTTCCAACCTTTAGCTCAGGCATATCAAATTTTTGAGATGCCTGCCTTTTAATGAATTTTTCTTTATCAGTTACCCACATAAATCCACCTTCAGGCAGCAATTCTGCTACTACAGGTGCAAATGATTCAAAAGCATTGACAAGCTTATGTTGGCGAGGAATCGTGAGTGCCCAAGCTCCGATGACTTCCGTATCATTTTCATTCCATATAGGTCCGCTATAGGTTAACAATCTAATACCATATACATTTCTTGGGATACGTATGGATACCACTTTTCTAGCTTTGATCGCTTGGGCAGAAGGTCCGCTTTCGCTAAATCCCCCTCCTACTTTCAGTTCAGATATTTCAAATTTGTGCCCTGAAATATAAGTCACTTTATCAAGATCAGTAATAAAAAAGCATGCTCCATCTTCAAACGCCGTAGTGACAATATTAAAATAGGATTTCACGAATTCCAATTCTTTTATATGTACGCGCAAATCGTTGATTTCCATTCTTTCTTCAGCCCCTCACAATTTAATACAATGATTAATCTTACGTTTTAATAGTTTTATTCATAAGTTGATGCATTTATGAAGAATTCAAGATGGCACTTATATATCTCACCATTTACATCACCACCTTACAACCTTTTGCCGACAGCAAATTTTATAAGCTAATATCTTTTGACTTTTGCCAAATGATAAGTCGGTTCTAAATATTTTCAGTTTATAATTAGTTGCACTTAAATTTTGCAACCTTCTGGAAAGAATATGGTCTACAGCTCTGACTGTTCAGCACCTGACGTCAAATCAAATGTTTGATCTATGTTTTCTTTTCCCCAAGTTTATTGCTTTAAAGCGACTTCTTTTTAACTTCTTCAAAAAATTTCAAATGCATAATTAGACATCTCAAAATAAGATACTCAAAGTAATGTAACACAATCAATTTGTATTACATTACTTTGAATATTAAGGTAACATATTATATAATAATTAGATAATAAGAAACATTAATGAGGATGTGCTAAATTATGAAATATGTAGAACCGATTCGCAGTAAGCAACAAATTGATGCAGTAAAAAGTTATTTAAAAGACCAAAATTTACGTGATTGGCTCCTTTTTGTTTTAGGTATTAATAGCGGTTTGCGCATTTCGGATTTATTATTATTAAAAATAAATGATGTAAAAACAAAAGATAGGATTGTAATTCGAGAAAAGAAAACAGGCAAAATAAAAGATTTTCCTATTTCTGATACATGTAAAAAAACTATTAATGAATACCTTACAAATATTAATGGCGATAGTGAATGGCTTTTTAAAAGTAAGAAAGGAAATCACCCCATTACTCGCATTCAGGCTTATAGAATCATGAATCAAGCAGCACGTGCTGTAGGTATTAAAGAAGCAATTGGAACACATACATTACGAAAAACTTTTGGTTATTGGGCTTATAAAAGTGGTGCAGATATAACTAGAATTCAAAAACTACTTAATCATTCAGCTCCTAGTGTAACATTGGCTTATATAGGAATTACCAAAGATGAGTTAGATAATATTTATATAAACCTAAATCTATAAAAGCATAGCAAAAATTGACAAAAAAAGAAGGAAAAAGTAGAAAAAGCGACGTATCTTTTATATTAATTAATTTAATAAACAAGTAACACAAATTGATTCTGTTACTTAAGTGCATTTTATATTCATAAACCCCAACAAAATCAGGCTTTTGAGATACAAAAATAGATTGCCCCGATATCTGTGGCAGTCGAGCAAAGGTCAATATCGGATTACGGACTCTTTTAAAAGCTAGCGAATTGTTCGCTAGCTTTTAGTGTAAGTATTACAAAATCCAAAGAAATTGACCCAGGTTGGCAGTCACCTTCCCAGGTCAATTAGGGTTGATAATTTTCATTTTATTGGATTATATGGAAATTGTAGTTCAGCCCCGAATTGTTATCCCAGTTATTCGCCGTATCTTTGAAGGCGATGCACATAGTGTCATTATTATTGGTTGTCACAGTAGCTTCAAAACCTGCAGGTGTGCGAGTCATCTGAACATCCTGAGCTTGTTGCCAATCGAAACCGTAGCCCACATGAGCAAACATATTGGACGCACCGCTTTTTGGCAGTAAACCATTATAGGTGATTTTTACCGACTCGCCGACATGTAACGGAGTTGGATTAATAATCACACCGTTGGCAAGATATTCATTGCTATTAGCCTTGAAAAGCATTCAAACTCCTCCTTAAAAGTTGTAATTACTTGATACAAAATTATTGTGTTCGTATTTGTAAGAAGTTATGAATGTAAAAAATTAGAAGGTTATACAGCAGTATCTTCAACACTTACATTTCGCGTCTTAAAAACTTTCCTTGCAACCCCGACAGCATTTAATACTTTTGGAAATCCTGTGTAAGGAATACATTGAATAAAGATCTCAATTATCCTCTGAGGAGTAATTCCTACATTCAATGCACCATTTATATGCACGTCTAATTGATTTTCACACCCTCCTAATGTCATTAAACTTGATAAAGTAATCATCTCTCGTTCTTGTAAATTTAAGTTTTCCCGACAATATATATCTCCAAAAGCAAACTCCACAATATATTTTCCTAAATCAGGTGCAATGTCATTGAGAGCCTTAATAACATGATCGCCAGCATTACCATCTACCTCTGATAATTTTTTTAGTCCCTTTTCAAAACGATTTAAGTCCATTGTTTTGACCTCCTATATTTGTTATAATTGAATTGTAGTTCTTAAAGTTAGCTTTAAGTCAAGGGGAAATTTAAATGAATTATTCAATTGGACAATTTTCAACTATAACCAATGTGAGTTCTCCTACATTACGATACTATGAAAAAGAACAATTACTTATAGTTAGTCGTGATTCGGCAGGAAGACGATTTTATACCGAAGAAGATATCGCTTGGATTCTCTTTATCAAAAGATTAAAAGATACAGGGATGTCCATTAATAATATTAGAGAATACGCTTTATTAAGATATCAGGGAGATTCCACAACGCAGCAACGGCTAGAAATACTGGAAAAGCACAGACTGGCTGTAATAGAAGAAAAAGCCAAATGGGAGACCAATCTTCTAAATCTGGATGAGAAAATTAAAATCTACAAAAGTAAATTAAGCCAAAGACCAGAAACATCTCCATAATCCGAGATATTTCTGGTCTTTGAATTTCGTCAAGAATAAGAAATGTTACTTTTAGGTACTTCCCTATAATCAAGTCGACAGCTATCTTTTGCTAACTTTTCCCTTAATTTTTTCTATTTGGGTAGGATAAGTGTCAGTATGTGTCGAATCCTCAAATTGTTTTCAAAAAGTATGACATAATATAGAAAATTTAGAAATGGTAAATTCTATTCTGATTATGTGAGGTATCTGCATGGAATTAAAGGAAAAAGATGAAAAAAGCAGTATGGTTGAATTGGCCGTAAAGTATTTGGTACCTGGAATTACAATTGCTCATGATGTCGTTTCCAGTGATGGTAAAATTCTCGTCAACGGCGGGGTAGAAGTAAGCCGCCACATAATTGACAAACTTCAGGATTGGCAAATTGATTCAGTTATGATTATACAGAAAAACGTGGACAATCCTCTTTCACGTCAAGAAATCCGGAAGTTCGTCAACACTTACAACCAGTCGATTGGCGTTGTGAACAAGGCTTTCGAACAGGCGCGCCTAACTAAAGAAGTTCCTCTCGAAACATTTGTGGAGATGAATGAAAAAATTCAAAAGAATACTCCTGCTTCAGGAAATATCATTGACCAGTTATACAATTTGCCACCTTGTGATGACTATACCTTTCATCATAGTGTGAATGTCAGCGTGATCGCCGCATTGCTTGCAGGCTGGCTGGGTTACCCGCCAAATATGGTTAACGACATTTCTTTAGCCGGTTTGCTGCATGATATAGGGAAATCGCAATTGCCAAAACATCTGCTGCACAGGACGGATCTTCTGTCTTCTGAGGAATATACGCAATATCAGCAGCATGTAAACCTTGGCTATGAACTCCTGCAGCATAATCCGGATCTGCCACAAACGGTTAAACTGAGTATATTGGCGCATCATGAGAGACGGGATGGCAGTGGCTATCCTTCTAGACTGCTTGGGGATGATATTCATCCATATGCACAAATTATTGCAGTTGCTGATTTATATGATGAGGGACTTACCATCAATCGAAACCCTGATATTGTTTATAGTCCCTATGCCGCGCTGGAGAAACTGAAAGATAATGTTTCTCAGATTGCCGCAAAACCGGTAATCACCTTTATTGACCGCATGACAAATTTTTTGTCGGGTAATAATGTCTTTATTTCCGATGGGCGCGTTGGGCGAGTTGTATTTATTAATAAGCAATCTCCCTGCAGACCGATGGTCTTGCTGGAGGACGGGCAGGTTTTGGATCTCTCGGAAATACCCGAACTGCAGGTTTTGCATTTAGCTTGAGGAAGCGAACCACAAATAGGATAGCGAACCTTTCGTTATCCTATTTTTTTATATTCAACTTGAGAATGATAAATTGAGCATATTTACTGTAAAGGTGTGGATAAGCTTTGAAGTTGGAACGACTACTTGGCCTATTATGTATTCTTGCGAGTACGGATAAAATTACAATTCAAGAGCTTGCAGATCGTTTTGAGGTATCAAGGAGAACGATTTTTCGAGACTTGGATACACTAAATTGTGCAGGAATTCCAATAGTATCTTATCCGGGAGTTGGTGGTGGAGTAGCCGTCGTAGAAGGCTACAAAGTGGAAAGGAATGTCCTTTCCACTGGTGACACAGAAAAGGTATTCATGGCCTTGAGCGCCCTGAAAAGTATTGAAGGGGATACCGCAATAACGAACTTAATTGCGAAGCTTGTGCCGGAGAAAACGGAGGCCGTTTTTTCTCAAAGTGATTATGTCATTGATTTGTCCTCTTGGTTTGGTGACAGTATTGTTCATAAAAAAATATCTGCACTTCACCGTGCGATTCGTGAGCGTCGCTGTATTCTCTTAGAATATATTTCTAAGGATTACCGCTCTATACGAACTGTTGAACCCCACAAATTAGTTTTTAAGCAGTCGTATTGGTATATCTATGCTTTTTGCCGAAAACGGAATGCCTTTCGGTTGTTCAAGATCAACCGAATTGTCTCCTATGAAATTCTAGAGGAACATTTTCAACTTCGCCCTATTGCTGCAATCGAGTTTGATAACAGCTATAGTACAGAACTTTTTTCTCCGAAAAGTCAGGCGGATCTTTTTGATGTCGTATTGGAATATAATACTTCGGATGAATTTGATTTAACAAACAAAATTGATGCGGCCTTCTTTCATCGCTCCATAGAGGGCCAAACCGCTTGTGGACAAATACGTTTTCAAGTATCAAATTTAGAGTGGACAGCGGATCTGGTTCTCGGCCTTCAGGATAAGGTTCGGGTCATTTCCCCTCCTGCGCTTCAAAAGGAAATCAAATGCCGTCTGGACAAAATAAATTTTTGCTACAATAAAAAAGGTGACATTTAGGTGTCACCTTTTTTATTGTAGAATATCCAAGAAAGGGGCTGAAAAACAGTGAAAAAAGAAGTGCTGGTATTCATTTTCGATGGGTATGCCGATTGGGAAAGCGCATATGTCTGTTCAGAACTAAATGCACCTAAAACAGGGTACACTATAAAAACATTAAGCCTTGATAAAAAACCTAAAACTTCAATGGGGGGAATTTGTGTCCTTCCCGATTATTCAGTGGACGATTTTCCTGCTGACTTCAGTATGTTGATATTAATTGGGGGCTACGCATGGATGGAGCAACGGAACAACGCTGTGTTGCCATTGGTGGAGTATGCACTTAAAAAACGAATTCCAATAGGTGCAATTTGTAACGCGGCCAACTTCATGGCAGAAAACGGCTATTTAGATCAAATCAGACATTCGGGAAACACGCTTGAATTCATGAAGGTCCAAGCTCCCCATTATAAGGGCGATCAGAATTTTATAGAAAAACAAGCTGTCTGTGATTCCAGCATAATCACAGCCAATGGCACCGCTACGTTGGAATTTGCTAAAGAAATTTTATTGTTATTGAAAGCAAAGCCTGAAACTGAGGTTCTAAATTGGTACAACGAAAACAAGTCCGGCTTTTATCCGGCATAACAACCATCTCATGGCCCTGAACCACCAATTAGAAAAAATGCATGCCATTAAACATATACAATCCTTATGAACGCTGATCTACACTACTTTTTTTCAATAAAGCTGCGTGACTGCGGCGAATGGACGGACGAAAACCCATTCCTGGTCCAGGCTCAATTACGGTCATCCTAAAACCACCTTTCTTAGCCTTTTCCTTGTAGCGAAGTTTGATCAATTAAATTTTTAATAATCTCATCAAGCAACGAAAATAACAGTTGTCTATTCTCATCTGTTCCCAGTGCCATGATGATCGTATTGCATATAGCATCTTCAAATTGCATATGCTCCTGTTGTGCCAGAATGCCATCTTCCGTTAGCTCCAGTCCAACTAATCGTCTAGTACTACCGTCGTACTATGTTGTCAATTGAAATTTTCATTGCCTGTTTGAGGTTTATTCCCTTTCAAAAATATTACTGTTGCTTAATAAAAAAAGAAGCAATAGGAAAATGAATAATCCTTCAGAAAAGTAACCAAACCAATTACCAAACCTACCGTATATGGATTTTCCCTGGTCAAGTTTTATTTCTCCTATTAATAAGACATCATTCTTTTCTGCACTGTTTGATGCCATATCTATAATATTTCCCTTATTGCTACTTAAGCTTAACAATCCCCATTGAGCCGCCCGTGCTACTGCATAATTTCCTTCAACACCACGCATGATAGCTATTCGTGCGTGTAACAAAGCATCTGCTTTAAAATCGAGAGCAGGTACAAATAAAAGGTTAATACCCCGCTGACTGTATCCCCGACTAGGTTCTTGAAAATCCATATCCTTACAAATAGCAATTCCCCATATACCCTTGTCTTCCAAGGCTCTAATACTCAATTCTTGACCTGGAATATAACTCCCCTCAGAAAACGGTAATAGATGCTGCTTATCATATTTTAATAAGATTTCTCCCCTTGGTGAGAATAGATAAGCAGAATTATACAGTTTTGAATCGTCTTGAATATCTAACGTTGCAATTAACGTAATCTGATTGCTGCGTGCGGCATCAGCTAAAAGTTGCAAAAGTATTGGCTGTTCATTCAGGTTTAAAGTTATAATCTTTTCTGGCAGTAGTATAACTTCAGCTCCTGAGCGCGAAAGTAAATCAATACAATGAACATATCTATTCATAATTTTCTCTGCTTCATGTTGTTGCCCACGAGACCGCAGCTCTTCCAGACTCATATTAATAGACGCCATGCCAATTTTAACACTAGGCCCTTGGACTGGCACGCTTAAGCGATATAATCCAAATATCAAAGTTAGTATCAGTATACTTATAGGAACAACTATTGTCTTTAAGCATAATTTTGAGTTTTTACGGTAATGCCAAGATAACGCTATACTAGCAGGGACAAGCATCAACAAAAAGGTAATTCCCCAAATTCCTGTAACCGAAGCAATTTGTATCACAGGCAAATTAAATACCTGTGTGTAAGCTATACTATTAAAGGTTCCAGCCGGTGAATGTAATGATGTAATAAATTCAACAGCAGTCCAACCGCTTGCAAAAACGAAACTCCATGCCCAATGCTTATTCTTGAAAGCCATATAACGGAATAATACTAATAAAACCGTAAATATGATTGCATCTATGATATTACCATAGACAAGCAAAGAAACAGGAATTATTGTATTTGAATATACAAAGATACTACTAGAAAATCCGATAAAATAAGTAATAACACTAGCAAAAATTACCCATGCCATCGTTGATTCTAACGTATATATAAAAAGTGGAATTGGCGCTAGCCAAGTTAGAAACCAGCAATTATAAATTCCTGTCGAAAAGTAATAAGCAACTGAACTAAGCATGACTGTTATTGTAAAATATAAAAGTTTTTTTATAATTTCTTTATTAAGCATATTATAATCCCCATTCCCTTCCCCATTTAAATTACTAAAAGATTATTACTTGATAGGGATATATAAATAGTACTTTGATTCATAGTCATTTGGGATAAATGTTTTGTCAAATAGCTCAAAATCATATGTATCACAAAGTTCCAGTTTTAATTCAAACAGTAATTTACTATATATCCGTTTAATTGTTTTGGGAACATCTTCAATTATCGCTGAAATGGGGAATACTGCATATCTGTTGGCGGGAATTTCTATTGAAACCATGCCTTGTGGAACGATATCCTCACACTCTACTTCTATACCTGCAATATAGCTAAGTTCTCCACTTTCTTTACTATCTTCTGTATATGTTTCATAACCATAACTAATGCTGCTATTCAATACGTTTTTTATCTCAGTTACTCTTGGAACAAATCGGCTCCAAAGCTTCGGGATTTCATTATTCTCATTCTTTCCTTGATATCGCATTCCAATAATGATCATCTTTTTCCTTTCAGTAAAATTCGGGTTAATTTCATCTTGATTATTTTTTTTATTTAATATTTCTGCATTAAATGCCACTTGGTCTAAATTGGCAAAATGTCTTTTCTGCACCCTATACGCTTTAGGCGTTAACCCATACATGTCTTTGAAAGCTCTAGTGAATGCTTCTTGCGACCCATATCCATAAAAAACAGCGATATCAATAATCGTTCTTGTATTTTCTACTAATTCCCAAGCAGCTTTAGTAAGCTTTCGCCTTCTTATATATTCATTAAGTGTAATACCTGTCAAAGTTTTAAAAATACGAATGAAATGAAATTTCGATAACTTTGTCAAGTGAATAATATCGTCTAAGTAAATATCCTTATCTAAATTTTCTTCAATGTAACTTACTATTTTATATGTATCATCTAAATAACTCATAGATATCTCCTTCTTGTATACCTATGCTTATTATACAAGTAAATTCTTACATTTTTTTGATATAAATTGCTATTTTAACTAACTCCAAAAAAAAAAAACCGCTTGCTGGCGGTTTTTTTACGTTTATTATAATGCCTTAAAATGAAGGCCTATAAGGTTAATTCTGCCAAGGACATATACCTAAAATGTTATAAAACCTTAAGGCGTCTATAGTTGAAGCAGAGCTGCTTTTCCAAGCGATCGATAAATCCAAGTTGCTCAAACTCTATTTTATTTTTGGCTGCAGTAGTATTATAAAATCCCAAGCGGTCAATTTCAGGAAATAAACGTATTTTACCAGATTTCAATGGCCATTCCATTTCGAAAAGATTGCTGTTAACTTGCAGAGTAGTATCGCAATTACCGCAAAAAGCCCAAGCATATACTTTTTTACCGTTTTGTTCCATTATTTTTCCCAGCGAAAACAAATTTTCCCCACTGGGAATTAGGCCCGTTTCTTCATTGAATTCGCGAAAGGCGGCGGCAATAATTGTTTCGTTAGGCTCAACATGGCCTTTAGGAATACCCCAATATCCATTGTCTTTATTGACGTAAAGCGGACCACCGGGATGGCCGAGCAACACTTCTAAGATGCCATGATTCCAGCGATACATCATCAGTCCGGCACTAACATTAGAAAGCATAAATTCCCCTCACCTTCACTGAATAATATAGTCTTAGCGTAACACAAGGCAAAGAAAAATGTCTTAACAGAATGTAAATAATTTGTTAATGAATGCAGCGTCTTACTGCTTAAAACAAAAACGGATATTTGTCCATTACTAGACAAATATCCGTTTTCTCAGTAAGCTCGCTGCTATATCCAATGAGGCGATCGATAATTTTCTTCAAAAAATGACTCGATAGTTTATCAGTTCGCCCATAATCCTCTAAATTCATCAAATTCTTAACAATTAACCCATAATTGCATTCTTAACTTTGTAAGATATTCCCATTAGCAAGGCTGTTGCTAGGGAAAATGCTATCGACACGGATAATACGGATACCAAATATATATTATACTTAGCAACTATTAATACATATTTTAGTGTATCAATTCCACATAACGATGCACCCATATTAAATAGTACAGTCACAAATAAGGTTACTACCAGCCCCGATATAGCATTCTTTATATCTTCCTTACTTAATGCGATGTGTGATGCTGTACATATTGCTAACAATAAGAATATCCAGAATCTCGGGGAACCACTACTTCCGCTATTGAATATTCCTCTATACACTATCTTTATGGAGTGGCCTGACCATTTTATAAAGTCCCCTAGATTATTACTATCTACAGGCGCTGATACTACATACTTATGCAATGCTCCGAAGGTATTAGGCTCTAGCATATACATAAAGAATAATATGGCTGCTGTTCCACTAAATATCGGCCCTAGGCTTATAAAAAAATTTCCAATCATTTGATATAGATTATTCTTGTTAAAACTATGATTTACATATCCAAGAATTGAATTCTTTGGCTTTATGTCAAAAAATTTTATTGAAATAATTTCATGACCAAATATTAAACACATTAGAGCATGGCCGATTTCATGTATGGGTGTCCCTATACATGAAGTTAACATTATACCTGATTTACCGAATGCTTGATATGCCCATCCGTTTGAAACAGATTCAATCCAACCTAGTAAGAACCCTGCTGCTATTAATATTCCTAATAGATAAACGATCTCTGTTACACTTAAAATGAGTACATTCAACAATGTTTGCATATTGATACCTACCACGCATTACTCTTTCTTTTGATTTTTCAACAAAGGGATATGATCTCCTGCATGGGCTTTTCTTCAAACGGCTGGATTTACCCTCTATTTTTGATATGTATAGGAAATAAATCCCTAAACACATACACCAATATCAATAAGCCGCCCCCAATAACACCCCACTTAAACCACTGGTTTTCTACCATTGTATGCCATTCATTGCCTAGCATAGCTCCGACACCCAAAAAGGTGGTTATCCACAGAACCGCATGCACCATATCATAGAAGAGAAATTTGACAATAGAAATATCGCTGATACCAGCTACGTAGGGAGTAACGTTACCTATTGTTGGTATGAAGCGGCCGCCGATAATATAAGCCAGAGCCGACTTTTGCAAAAGTTCCTGTGCCTTGCTGATACGTTCCGGCGTTAGTCTAAGATACCTTCCCCATCTCTTTATAAATGGTTCTCCAATATAATGTCCTAACATAAAGGCCGAAATTGAGCCCAGCATGTATCCTAGCAGAGATACCACCCAGACTGTTATAATATTAAACTCTCCTTGCTTTGACAAAACCCCCGCCAAAGCAACTAACGCGCTGCCTGGAAATGGCAGTCCTATTGCTTCTAAAAAAACGCCTGCAAACACCCCTGTCAATCCAAGGCTGCTTAAAACTTCAAGAATTCTTTCAAACAAAATATTCCCTCCCAAGCCTATTATGGCTGACAATAGTATTATATATTTATCCAACTACCTATCATAAACTCTGCGCCTACTTTCTCCCAATAGCACTACTTGTGATTTTTCGCTTAAACAAAAAATATAAGAACAACCTCAATCAAATTATTGACAAAGGTGCCCTTATTCATTCACAACTCACATAAAGTGCCCTGTGCATTGATGTGCACAGGGCATAAAAGTTCTTCCAAATAGGCAATAATGGTTACAAACTAGATCCTATTGACTGAATCTAGGGCGCTACAACTATTTTATTTTTTGCAATAGAAGTGGCGTATTCATTCGCTAAATTTTTGGTATCCTCGGAGTATTTATCATCCATGGTTAACCCCTGAAGCTGAGCCACCTGCTTCCGCATCGCTGAAATGTCTGGTAACCAATAACTGATATCATCAATATATACGGGCGTCCCGGATACCATATCGGTTTTCAAGCCTTGCTTATAAGCATCGTTCATCTGAGTTGTCAACTTCAACATTTCGCTTAATGGAATATCAGTCTTAAACGTCGCATTTGCCTCTTTTAGAACATTGGGTATCTTAGTGATTACTGATGGAGTAGCTACATCTGACAACAGTGCTTTAACAAATTTTTGCTGGCGTTCGATACGTCCAATATCGCCCATTTCGTCATGACGAAACCGCACGTATTCAAGGGCGGTATTACCGTCCATGTGCTGCATACCCGGCTTGAGATCAATGAGACCATTATTATCTACCTCACCCGCATCGTAAGGATCATAATAATACATACGCTTGTCTACATTAATATCAACCCCACCTAGCGCATCAATTAC
This sequence comes from Pelorhabdus rhamnosifermentans, assembly GCF_018835585.1. Taxonomy (NCBI): domain Bacteria; kingdom Bacillati; phylum Bacillota; class Negativicutes; order Selenomonadales; family Sporomusaceae; genus Pelorhabdus; species Pelorhabdus rhamnosifermentans. The sequence goes on along the minus strand of NZ_JAHGVE010000003.1, from coordinate 190,670 downwards.
TTTTTTAAACCCATCCATGTTTATCTCAATATAATAATCAATCGGTATTCCTAATAAATCCGATACAGTTTGCTCGGAGAGTTTAGGACCGCCATACGCATAGGCGTGACCTATCTTATCCCATCCATTATCAGGAATCTTCACCCTGCTGTCCCTTGGTACCCAAAGCAAGGAGGCACTTTTAGTATCGGGATCGACTGTTACCACACACGTAACGTTCGAACGCCCAATATCATTCTGGCGTTCATCCACGCCCAAGACTAAGATATTAACTTTCTTGTTGGCGGGCGTCACACTCATTGCTTGATTGGATTGATCCACAACATAACCAGCGGAAGCGGAAATAGAACGAGAAACCTTGAAGCAGAAAGCCACAGTTACGGACACGATTAATAAAATAATAATCATTATCCAAACTCGCATACGATTATTTTCTTTTTTAGTCATGTGCTCTTGCGACAACATAAAGGTACCCTCCTATCAAAAAAGCCCCCGTTCGGAGACTTTACGCTAGTTAACATAATATCATAGTACTATGAAATAATCAACTAAGCATTCCTGTAAAAAAATCCCCCCTTGAAGAACTAGAGAGGACTTTTCCGTTCATCACAAATCACTGTGCTATAATATAAGGGCGAAAACATATTCAGTTGTATTTCTACAAAAATACAACCCATTCATTATGGTAGTTGGATTAGATACTCATTTGCGATTGTGAACTGCGTTTTTTTTTGCCAAATGAATTTTACTTTTGTAAAAATAACGATCTGCTGATCACCAAATATGCCGATTTAAGTACCAGGAGGAATAATCATGGTTAAAGCATTGGCTAAATCAAAATTAATACCGCCGAATCTTTCCCAGAAATTACCATTAACACATATAACTGCTTTTCATGACGAAGACTGTATTAAACTCAGTCTCATACAAGACTGTACATTTGAAGCTCAGAATGCCACAAACATTGCTTTTAGCCAAGTCTTATTCAAAAACGTTATTTTTAACTGCATTCATTGGCCTTTTGCTAAAATAACTGATACCATCTTTGAAAAATGTGATCTCTCCAATGTGGACTTCAGTCAATGTTTTATGGATCGTGTCCGGTTAACCAACTGCAAGTTAGTTGGTATCGACATGACCGAAACATATTTAAGAAATACTGTCTTTGATGACTGTAATGCCGCCTATTCCGTGTTACGCTACACGGATTGTAAGAAAGTTAACTTTCACAACTCTTCTTTTGCTGAAGCCGACTTTTATTCCGCCACACTAAATGACGTAAGCTTTGCGCATTGTAATCTTGATAAAGTTCAATTTTCAGGAACTAAGCTTGCCGGAATCGATCTTAGCACATGTCAATTCTATCAGCTAGGCCTAACCCCGGATAATCTGCGCGGTTGTATAATCGCTCCTGAACAAGCAATCGCTCTGGCTAATATATTTGGGGTGATTATTAAAGAGTAATAACCCTTTTAACATTTTCCCTATTTTCGGCAGTAATAGACAAAAGCGGGTGGTATGTTTAATGGAACAAACCCAATTATTACTTCCCTAAAATGCTTTTTCAATGTTTTTCTCATTTGCAAAGAGTATTGAAAAGCAACAAATATGCCTCCCGGCTTGAGGGAATCATTAACCGCCAACATAATTTTTTCACGCAAAGACTCTGAAAAAGCAGCAAAGGGTAATCCTGATACAATGCAGTCAACTTGAGGTAAATCATATCTCTGTAGAAGCCAGTTTAATTTCTCTGCCTTAGCACCATAATGGAATGTGGGATATTTAATCTTTAAGTTTTTCCGCATATCATAGTCGTGTTCTATAACAAATATTTGACACGATTCTTTTTTATTTTCTGTAATAAATTCGGTGAAAACTCCTGTTCCCGCGCCTAATTCAACAAGTGTTTCAATATTATTCCAAGGTAAGTTCGCCAACATTTTCTTAGTCAAAAATGACGAACTCGGAACAATACTACCAATTTCTTTTGGTTTCTGGATGAATTTATACAAAAATGTAGCATTCGTTGTCAGCATTTCCATTACCGCCCTTTTCCCGCATAAGCATAATGCTTATAGGATAGTTTTATATTAGCTTCTGCTGCAAAGGTAAAAATCCTTCATCACTTTTACAAGCAATGCAGGATTTCTCACCATTTTTACAAGATAAATTTCATTAACTTTCCATGCATATCCATGATATTTACTGGGAATCACTAAAAAGCATGAAAGGAGGAATTAAATATGAATATTATGCGTTTAGGGTCGCGAATCTTTGAAAGCAGTCCACCCGTTGCTCTTGTTGCAACAGGTGCTGCAATTGCCATTGCTTTTCCGCCATTTAGGCGAGGTCTTCGCACTGCCGCCGTCCTAACCACCAGAGGTGCATTGGCACTTACCGATGGTGTAAAACAGTTAGGAAACCAAATAAAAGATAGTACTGCAGATATTGTTGCTGAAGCCAGAAATTTTGACAATACGCCACAGGAAACATTCTCAGAAACAATCGACTGTGTAAAGGATACAGCAAAAAAGCACGGCCGTCGTGTAGCTGTAGCAACTGCCGCTGGTGCCTTAACCTTGTCAGATAAAGTAAAATCCTTGCGTAAAGACTTCAAAGAAGTTGTTGAAGAAGCTAAGACCGGCCTTGCAGATAACATGAACGAGAACAATGCTGAGATTCATGTAACTGAATCCCAGCCTGATGATGTTCCTGAAGTTTCCGGAGAGTCCTCTCAAGAAATTACGGATACTGACTCGGAAGATGAGGATATACCCCGTCGTCGCCGTATTAGCCGTAAAAAAACAATTGAATAAAGTCAGGACCGCCCGCTAAGCGGGCGGCTATCGCTAGTGCTTCTCTACAGCAAAACAGAGCTTTCACCGTTTAAGGTGAAAGCTCTGTTTTGTTAACCTCCCGACATTTCCTCAACTGACTCTGACCCATGTGCCTTTTTCATACCGCATGTTTTCCCCACACCATAAACAAAGGGAATCCCAATTGCGTGAACAAGTAGCCAAGCACCCCAGCCGATTGCCGGACGAGCCATTAACCAATACATTAAATCACCTCCTTGCTAATTAGTATTGGCAAGGAGGTGAAAACCATTCGGAATCAATGAAATTTAAATTGGCTTTTATTTAATTGCTTAACGCAGTTATTGGCCGCTGAGATAAATTCTTCAGATTGATTTTTCCAACGACCCAAAAATCAAGAACCGAAGTTATTGACGCCACAATAAACGCCAACAGCCATTCCCATGGAGTTAAAGACACAGTACCAAATACCGGCTGTAATAAAGGCCATTGAATAACCCCGACAACCATCCCCATAGATAGAGCAACAGCAGCCAGCAGCCATTTATTACTTAAAAGCTCTGCTTTCCCCATGCCTTTTTCTATACGGCAGTCAAAAAGATGCATGAACTGGCTAATCGCCAGCTGCGCCAGCGTTAAAGTACGTGCAGCCACGATACTGCCGCTAACACGCAGTTTCCAGACATACAACAAAAGACTGCTCACTCCGATAATCAAACCTCTGCTCATTACTTTGCGTCCCAGACCATTTGCAAAAACGCTATCGCTACTTGACTGCGGAGCTTGCTCCATTACATCATCTGGAGGCGGATCATTGACTAGGGCAACTGCCGGAAGCCCGTCACCCACAAGGTTAATCCACAAGAGTTGTATCGGTATCAACGGCAATGGCATTCCTAATATTGCAGCCAAAAACATCAAGACCACTTCTCCAATATTTGTCGCAACCAAATAACGTATTGCTTTACGTATGTTAGCATAGATCGACCGTCCTTCTTCCATCGCTCTCACTATGGTTGCAAAATTGTCATCAGCTAACGTCATACAGGCGGCTTCTTTCGTAACATCCGTTCCAGTCATTCCCATAGCAATACCAATATCGGCCGCCTTAACAGCAGGAGCATCATTCACTCCATCACCTGTCATTGCAACTACTTCGCCTCTGCTTTTAAACGCTTTTATGATACGTAGTTTGTGATGAGGTGATGTTCTGGCAAATATACGAGCTGTTTCCACAGCCGCAATAAGCTCGTCATCCGTCATTTTATCAATTTCCCAGCCAGTTACAATTCTACTGTTGTCATCAAGTAGTCCCAATTCCGTTCCAATGGCTTTAGCTGTGCTCGGATGATCCCCTGTAATCATAACCACTTTTACGCCGGCCCGCCGGCACTTGGCAATGGCTTCCGGAACTTCCGACCGTGGCGGATCAATCATGCCCACAAGCCCACAAAAAATCAAACTTTCTTCCACTGTTATTTCCTCTTGATAATGCGATCCCACATCTATAGGACGATACGCACAAGCCAACACTCTTAATGCCTTTGATGCCATAGCATCATTAGCTTGTTCAACCTTTTTTCGCATTTCATCATCAAGCGGGTAAATCTTTTCCCCATCTGTATAATGGGTACAGAGACTGAGAATCTTATCCGGCGCTCCTTTTGAGTACAACAAAGACTGCTGACTTTTATCCGTACATAAAACGGACATCATGCACCGTTCGGACTCAAATGGATATTCAACTACACGGCAATGAGTTTCTGTTAACTGTTCGATATTAATTCCCGCTTTAGCAGCTAACGCAAGGAGAGCTCCCTCAGTAGGATCGCCATCAATCGTCCAGCCTGCTTTCATACAGGATTTTAATGGTATGACTTGACGCTGGGTCTGTTCCGTTTTCATTAGCTTAGCATTGTTGCACAAGGCGGCAATAGTCACTATCTTCTTTAACAGATTGTTTGGCTTCACAAATTGATTATTATCACTAAACTTTCCTGTTGGATTGTATCCCTCTCCAGTAACTTTCCATTGCCCGCGCAGTGAAAACACCTCACGCACAGTCATTTGATTTTGTGTGAGCGTACCTGTCTTATCTGAACAAATAACAGTAGCGGAACCTAATGTTTCTATGGAAGAAAGTTTGCGAACGATAATATTACGTTTACTCATTCGCTGAACACCCATTGCCAAAGCAATAAGAACAATAGCCGAAAGGCCTTCAGGTATGGCCGCGACAGCCAAAGTAACTCCGGTTTGCAGCATATTGATCATTGTTTCCCCTCGCAGGATTCCTGCGAAAAACACCAGTCCGGAAACTCCTAAGCAGCCATAAACTAAATATCTTCCCAACTCTTCAAGGCGCCGTTGCAGTGGCGTAGGTTCTTCCTTGTGTTCCTCAAGCAAGGATGCAATCTTCCCCATTTCTGTGTTCATTCCTGTGGCAACGACTACAGCCGTAGCCCTCCCTCTGGTAACCGTAGTTCCCATAAACACCATATTTTTTTGATCACCTAATGAAACTTCAGCTCTCTCAATGCTTAAGCACTGTTTTTTAACAGGTATGGTCTCTCCTGTCAATGAGGCTTCTTCGACTTCAAAATGAACAGTAGTTAACAACCGGGCATCCGCAGGCACCCTGTCGCCAGCTTCCAGCACAATCACATCACCGGAAACCAAGGCTGAAGCATTGATTTTTGCTGTTCGGCCTGCACGAATTGCTCTGGCCTGCGGCGCAGCGAGTTCCTGTAGAGCATCTAAAGATCTTCCCGCCTTTCGTTCTTGAACAACGCCAAGAAATGCATTGGCGGAAACAATCCCTACAGTCAAAAGGGCATTTTTGCTTCTGCCCAACGCGAAACTTAGAGCTGCAGCCCCGATCAAAACCTGCACCATAAAATCTTTGAACTGATCCAGTAATTGCCGCCAGAAAGAAGGCTTCTGCCGCGCCGCTAACACATTCTTACCATATATTGAACGCCGCCTGCCCGCTTCCTCTTGACTAATTCCGAATTTATCGGAAGTACTTAAGGCTTCACAAACCGCTTCCGGACTCATCCCATGCCAGGACTTTTTTTCTAATAAGGCTTTTTCCCCTTCACTCTCATGGGTAATTTTAATCAAAGATTTTGCCATCGCAAAGCGCTGCAAATCCATTGTATCTGAAGATACGCTAGTTTGTTTGGAAGTAAAAAGACGCCCCGAATTCAAAACCACGCCAAGTGTGCTTATATTGACAAGCAAGCCTGCCGTCAGCGGCGAAATAAATCGAGCGGCTGCTAATGCAATTCCAATAATATTTAAACCAGCGGCCAAAGCAATGTTCTGGGTGACGACTTCGTTAAGCTTTTTGCCTAAAATCACCGTTTTGGCTATTTTGCGCGGGTCATCATCTCCTATGACAATATCAGCCTTATGAATAATCGGACCGACGCCTATTTTCCCCATGGCAATTCCCACATCACTGGCCGCCAACGCTTGTGAATCATTAATACCGTCGCCAACCATAATTACTTTATATTTTTGCCTTTTTAGATTTTGTATCATCCTTGCTTTTTCATTTGGCAGCAATCCGCCATATTTATATGGAATATCCAGGGTCGCTGCAACGGTTTCAGCAGCCGCCGCTGCATCGCCTGATAACAAGGCAATATTTTCAATCCCTACACAGCGTAAGGCGGCCACGCTTTCAAAGCTCTCTGCTTTAATTTTGTCCTTTACGGCAATCAATCCACAAATTTTTTTGTTGACGGCAATATAAAGAACGGTATTGCCATTGAGTTCCATTCTGGCCACTTGAGCCCTCACCCTGCTGAGTAGAATTCTCTCTCGCATCATGAGAAGCTGATTACCGATGATAACTTCTTTTTCTGCATCGATTTGTGCGCGAACTCCCATACGAGGAACCAATTGGCTGACAGCCGCTGGTAATTGAAGACCTCTTCGCCGCGCTTCCAGCACGAGTACCTTGCTATACGGGTAGCATACTCTTTGCCCTGCCGCCGCAGCGAAGGTCAAAACCTCATTTTCGCTCAGCGTGCTGCAAGCAGCAATATCGACGACATGGGGTACTGCTTCAGTAAGCGTCCCGGTTTTATCCAAAATCACCGTATCTGCTTCGCCGGCAGTTTCTAAGGCCCGCGGCTCTTTCACATATATCTTTTGCGTCGTTGCTTGAGCAATAGCCGCACCTGTCGCCGAACTTCTCGCTAAGGAGATAGCGGCCGGTGATCCTGCAAGCAGTACAGCGATACTTCGGGCAACATCCCGGGTAAATAGGAAGATAAGACCTGCGGCCGTCAAACTCCACCACATGACTTTATTCACATAACGATCACTGATATGCCAATTTTCTTCATATTTGCAGATATCATATTGCTGCGGCATTAAAGAGACACTACTCACCTTGAGCACACGGATTTGCAGTGAACCTGTTTCTATGAATGAACCGGCGCTCACCGTATCGCCTTCCGAAACCCAATAAGGTAGGCAGTTACCGGTTACAGCGGCACAATTGATTCCTGCTTGTCCTGCGATGACTTGGCCTTGAACAGGTACCCTTTCTCCGGAATGAAGAGCAAGAATATCCCCGATTTTGATATCATGCGCCTGTATTTCTTGTCTACAGTCATTTTCCAATTTCAATAATTTCCGTTGCTTCTGTTGGATAATTTTATTGATGTGAGCATGGGATTTAGACTGCGCCACAAATTGGAAAAGATTTGTCAAATGGACAAGCCACAAAATGGACAAACCTGTCAAACTTTCCCTCATGGCCAGCAATACTAACGAAGCCATAAATATAATCAAATCATGATTGATACGCCTATGCCGTATTAACCCCCGTAAACCACTGCGAAATAACGGATAACCTGAAACAATCGTAGTAAGTGCCGCCAAGTTAAAAACATGCTGTGATGCTGCCAGTGGTGATCTTCCAACCGTTATCCGTTTGGCTGTAATAGCTGCTAAGACACCGCCAGTGGTAAGTACATACAACCAAGGATTGGATTTTACCTGTACAACCGGTGCGGCAACAACTGTTGCCGCCGCTTGATTTACAAACACTTCTCTGGCATAAAATTCTTTGATCTTCCGGTAAGAATTGACAACGGCATTTATTTCCGACTTTATCTGAAGAAAATCGATAATTTTATAATTAAAAAGTACCAATAAACGCCCAGTAAGCGAATTAGCTGTAGCTTCACGGATACCTTTTACGGCACTAAGATGATCTTTTAATCGATCTGCCAGCATAGAATTTCTGCGCAGGCCATCCACTTCAATCCGTAAACGGCCAGGTATTAGCCTAAACTTTCCCGTAGTATCCACTACTCCCAATCTTATCCCCCTTTATCCCGCTTATTTTCCATTCTAAAAGGCACTTGCTATTTTTTTACTATATTTAGAATAGCTTCAAGCGTGTCCATGAAATACCGGAAAGCAGATTGTCTTTGGCCTCCTTGCTACGCTGCTTAACATAACCAAAAAAATCCTTTAAAAACGTTTCCCAGATTTTAGTTACTTCTTCTTTTGAATCAGACGACTGGGCTCGTAATTCAATGCTTAAATCTACAGCCTCCCTTAATCCTTGAGTAATTCCAGAAATTTTCTCCCCCAATACCCTTACTTCTGCCATGATTATTCCTCCTGTATTATGTAGTAGGCCCATTTGGGTCTGTCACCGTTTCTTCAAGGATTCCACTGTCAATAGAATCCTTGAATTTTTCAAACTGGGCCTCACTAACTATATCCTCCAAATCTTCACGAACACCACTGAACAACCCCTGGGCCTGTTCAGATAATCCCATGACACCCTGTACAGTCTTAACAACAAGCGGCCTAAGTTTTTCTCTCACGCTAGGCAGTAAAAAAGCTCCCAGCGCAGCTGTTCCAAGCCAAAATGTTGCATCTTGTCCGGTTCTCATTTTAAGCTGATGACCCATTCTCCGGCGCGCCCGAGTAAATCCACCCATATCCGGACTTTGTTCAACAAGATCGGCAAGTTCCGTCAGATTCAATAATTCCCTGCGTTCCTGCTTAATCATATTTTGAAGAACTGTTCGGGCATACGGATCGGTTACTGTTGTTAATTTGCGCTCATATGTCCGAACGGCCCCCAACTTAGCCTCAAAAATTTGATCTAATCCTTCAGAGGATTCTTGATTCGTCGTTTCCGAGAGCCGTTGCCGCATACGTTGACCACGGCTGCGTCGCTCACTACGGGTACGCAAACTGCTTCCCGGTTCTCCTTTTCGTGTTGCTTTCGATTCAAAAGTTGGCATAGTGATCTTTCCCTTCCTAGCTGGATACTCATGTTTAACGATGCATAAAAATAATTTACCCAAATTCGACCATGCTATGCAGGATCACCCATCATTTTTACAACAATAAAAAAAGCAGTATGATATATCATACCGCTTCACTAACCTTGTACATATAATCTTGTTCCCGGCGCTTGATCCATTTCTTTTTGGTACGCTTTTGCCTGCTCATGAGCAATAATTTCAAATCCTGTTTATTATATTCATCATAAAACTGATAAAAGGTTTGCACCAGTTTTTCATGAAATTGTTTTCTCACTTGAATTTTTATATGATTAATGATTCCACTAATACAGGAAATCATCTGCTGAACCAGCCGCTTTTTCTGTTCTTCGGGATGACAATCAAACGCTCCCATTAAAATTGATCCAAATTCAATTTTATCTGTCACTTGTTTTACCAACCATGGCAGATCCATCTGAGACAAACTTTCCTGACAAATTTTATTTACCCCTTGCCCCATTGCTCTAGTTACCCGTAAAGAATTTATATATTCCTGCAATACTTGATTGATATAAACCGGAGGAAGAAGCTTTTTAGTATGAATCTTAAAATCTTCCTGGCTTAAAATAGAAGTATCAAAATAATCTTCCATTTCCGTAAACACCCATTCGTTTACAGACTTTGATAAACCCTCTATATTCATATTCGAAATGATCGAATTGATTAAGCCCTTATAATCGCATTTGCCGGAAAGCAGAAGTGACGCGTACTCCAGCGAAGTAAAACTACATTTGCTGACATGTACCTCCACAAGATGGCTAATTTCCATTTTGCAAACTTCTATATGGGCAGCAAGCCGCTCTTCCTGAACAACTTTTCGCCTTTCAGCAATAAATTCGGATAAATTCATAAGTGAAACTTTCGCCTGAATCATTCTCCTACCCAGCAAAAATGGGCGGATATATTGTTCTGCCAAAGCCGCCATAACATTTATCTCCTGTAAATTAGTGTCTTTGCTCCGCTTTTATTATATGTCAATCCTTCGAATCAAAAGTTAAGCACATGTAAAAGCTATGTTAAATTTTAACCCGCTGTAAACCATGCCTTTATAAACTGGCTACTTTGACCACTAAGATAAAGCCAACTTAAAGAAAATTCCCTACCTCAAACTAAGTTGAAATAGGGAATTTCGCATTCAAAATTTGTTTTTGTCAAGCTAAATATTCGTATACTCCGATCATTACTAATAACGCTCCGCTTACTAACCCCGCTTTATCATCAAACCAACGAGAAGTATATTGGTTTCCACAGAAAAATCCGAGCCATAAGGTTACTATGCTTAAAACAAATACCAATGCTGTCGTAGCAACCGGATTCATGCCGGCCATTCCACCACCAATACCAGCTGAAAGATTATTCATGGTTAAAGCCACCCCAAGGGTCATGCCCTCATAATTGCTGATGTCTCCAGATTTATCAAAATCAGCGCGACTGGGATCTTTAATAATTGCCGTGAGTAGATTGGGTTGATTAACTAGTACATCTTCCCTATCCGCTTGTTTTCCAAGCCAAATTACCCAAAAGCCTGCAGCGATAATGATCAATGCTCCAATTGTGTTTGCAATTTTCAAAGATAAAAAAGAAGATATGTACTCTCCAAAAGCGATTGAAACAAACGTACCAATACTTGTAATGAGAGCCACAATAAGATTAGCACTTGAGGATAAAGTAATTTTCCGTGTACCATAAGATACGCCTACTCCCAAATTGTCAAGATTCGATGATACAGCCATGAGTAACATTGGAATAAAATTCATCCTATTGCCTCCTTTTGAAATCTAACATTAATAATCTATGTTGGCGATATCAATAAAAGCAATGGATATTTATGGAATTTCAATGGCTGTATAGAACTATTTATGCTTGACTACTAAATCTTCAGTCTCAGTCTTTCACCAATTCCATTACGGTGTCATATTCTATACAGTAACACTGCATAAAACAGACTACATCTTAAATGGGGTGATTGTATAATTTGCCTATAATTTGCTATGGGTCATACTTTGGAGGGGCTTTGATATCCGAGCCAGCATTCGTCGTCTCGTAACAATGCTGCCTGCTTTAGGAATCTTAATGTCAGGTATGAACCCACTAGAGGCATTGGTTTATAGCCAAGTTGTTTTAAGTTTCGCTCTACCATCAGCGATTATTCCGCTGATGATTATCACAAATAAGAGAAATATTATGGGTTTCTTCAAAAATAGTCGCCTTACAAATTTCCTAGGCTGGAGCATCGTGAGCATAATCATCGCTTTGAACGCCGTTTTATTGTATCTGACCTTTACTGGTCAAGCGTAATTCGAAACAAGCTGAATGTTGTAAGTTCCACAAGGTTTATAGTAGGTGGCAGCCTATCTACAAACCTTGCGGAATTTTTTGGGGAAAATTATAAAAAGACCTTTATTCCCAGCTAAAATGTTGGAAATAAAGGTCTCGCTATAGCAGAATTGCTGCCAGTAGAACCGGGCTTTCGCCAGTATGTCGATTCTACTCCCGGGTAAAACCCGTTAGCTACTCCCCTTTAAGGGTTATGAAGATTTTACACAATATGATATGCCTACTTACTGTAATATGTTCCTATTTCATATAAATTTTTCAAAAATAGCGATAATCATTACCAGCATCTAGGCTACTTTATTCTATTCGGTTGTTATCAAAAATTCCACTATCGGAGGGAAAAAATATGCAATCCACAAAGTCCTTAGCCACGCAACTTTGTTAACGGCACTACATTTTGCCGCGAAATTGAATTGGTGGTTATACTGTGCTACACTATTCCAGGTACTCTGAATATTATCCAAAGCATTTTCATAACTTTCCTAATCCGGTCTTACCCTTCCCATTATGTAGCAATTCAATTACCTGCTCTTCTGTTTCACATGCGTCGTAATCTCCGCAATATGTTTTTCCATTATGATAATGAATTCCATTATTTACATTATGCAACAAATAGCCACTAAGGGCCTCTATACCTAACGTACCATATCGTAACACATACCACACACAAACCCACATGGAGCAATACTATTAGCAATTTTCTCAGCTGTTTTTCCCATAAAAAATTGTTCTTCCGGAAATATACCGCCTTCTAATATTATGTTAAAACACCCACTCCATTATTGCAGAAGTGAGTGTCTTGTTTAATATTTAACTTTTCTCTCCAAATATTCAGCAAGAATGACTAATAGCAGCTTTGCAAAAAAAGCAGTTCGCATAATACTAAGACAATGTTTTTTCTGCTCCGAGTTCAAAGGGAATTAGTTCATCTGCTCTATTTTGATGTATTTTAGTTGCCCAAGCTGGATCTGCGAGTAAAGCCCTCCCCACTGCCACTAAATCAAATTCTTTATTCTGCAATCTTTCGATGAGAGGTATGAGACTCGCAGTCTTTGCACCCTTTCCCTCAGTGAAAAAGTCGATAAAATTGTTATCGAGGCCAACGGAACCAACGGTAATCGTCGGTTTTCCTGTTAATTTCTTGGTCCACCCCGCCAAATTTAGCAATGCTCCTTCAAACTCGGGCTCCCAATAACGGCGAGTTGAGCAATGAAAAATGTCCACTCCGGCTGCGACTAATGGTTTTAAAAATGCGGAAAGCTGATCTGGCGTCTTGGCCAGTTTCGTTGTATAATTTCCCATTTTCCATTGAGAATAGCGAAATACGATAGGAAAATCCGGGCCTACGACTTGGCGACAAGCCTTTATGATTTCAGAAGCAAACCGCGTGCGAGCGATCAGATCTCCACCATACTTGTCCTGACGTTGATTTGTCTTTTCCCAAAAGAATTGGTCGATTAAGTATCCATGCGCACCATGAAGCTCAATTCCATCAAATCCTAAACGTTTAGCATCACTTGCCGCCTGTCCAAAAGCCTTGATGATCTGATCAATTTCTGCTAGGGTCATTGCTTCGGTTACTTTTTCCCCTGTAGCTACATCAATCCCTGATGGACCAATTGGCAAAATAGCTGGATTGGGATTCTCACCATTGATTTGACGGGCCATGCCAACATGCCATAATTGTGGAATAATTTTACCTCCGGCCTTATGAACTGACTCCACAACACGCGACCAGCCATTAAGCGCTGCTTCACCATGAAAATTAGGTCGGCCTAAACCTTCGGCTGCCGCAGGATGATTAATTAATGTTCCTTCGGTAATAATCAGGCCGACTTCATTTTCTGCCCGTCGCCTATAATATCCTGCCACATCTGCGCCCGGTATCCCATTCGGGGAAAAGCCCCTTGTCATCGGGGCCATAACAATACGATTCGCTAGTGTTAAATTTCCAATCGATACCGGTTGATATAAAACCTCTAGATCATTATTTGTTAATTTTTCATTGCTTTTCATAGCAATCTCTCCTTTATGAAACCAATCGTAAATATTCGTCAATTTTACTTCTGTCAAAACCAATGACAACCTTACCACCAATATCTAATACTGGTACACTCTGCTGACCAGAAATAGTCATTAGTTCTTTTAAACCATCTACATCTTCTACATTCACTTCTATATAATTAACGCCCTTTTGTGCTAAATAACTTTTCGTTTTCTCACACCAAGAACAGCCATTAATTGTATACACTTTTACCATATAACTTCCCCCTACGCAGATTATTAATATATTGTTCCGCCATTATGGCCGCTACTGTACCATCACTAACAGCTGTAGTCAATTGGCGAACAGACTTGGTTCTTACATCGCCAGCGACAAACACCCCAGGAATATTGGTCTCGCATGACTCACCAGCAATTATATTACCATAACTGTCCAGTTTTAGATCCCTCACGTACATTTCAGTCCGTGGTGAAGACCCGATATATACGAAGGCCCCGTCCACTGTTATTTTTCTCCTACTACTGTCTGCCATCTCCAGAACGAGGGCGTGCAATATTTTATCACCTACAGCACCAACAACTTTAGTACTCCAGATCACTTCTATTTTAGGATTGTTAAATAAAGCGTCCTGATCTTTCTTATCGGCCCGGAATGAGTTAGAGCGATGAATGATAGTTACCTTCGTCGCAAATTTAGTCAAAGCAATCGCTGCTCCTACCGCCGCGCCACCTCCACCGATCACAGCAATCTCTTTGCCTTCATACAAATGTCCATCACACAATTCGCAATAATGAATACCGTTGCCATGAAACTGTTTTTCTTCTGGTATGGGCAGTTTTTTCCTTCTCATCCCCGCAGCAATAATCAGGGCTTGCGGACGATAGATAAACCTAGCCGTTTCAATAATTTTTTCATCATCTGTCAAATTTAATGAAAGGATACTATCAAATTCATCTAATTCGACTCCTGCAGAAATACTTTGTTCCCGCATATGATCAGCTAATTCTACACCACTGATACGATTGAATCCTGGAAAATTTTCAATAAAACGTGCATCTCTAATTTGCCCCCCCACCAATTCATCTTCTAAAATGAGCGTGTCTAACTTAGACCTTGCCGCATAAATACCAGCTGTCAAACCAGCAGGTCCAGCACCAATAACTAAAACTTCCGGTTCTTTTATCTGTTTATCCATTATTGATCACCCATCTGCTATAAAAGCTTTTTAATTTCATCCACCATATCTAGAGGCTGAATATATGGCTCAAAACGTTTTACCACATGACCGCTACGATCAACTAAAAACTTAGTAAAATTCCATTTTATACTATTTCCATTGAGATACTGAGGAAATTTTTCTTTTAGGAAAGTCTGCAGCGCATTACCTTTTGGATTATTTAAATCCCAGCCTTGAAAAGGAGCGGCTTCACTCAAATAAGAGAATAAGGGATGGGCCTTAGCACCACGAACGTCTGTTTTTGCAAATATCGGAAAAGTAACTCCGAAATTAACTTGACAAAAATTTTGTATTTCGTGATTCTCTGCTGGTTCCTGTTCCGCAAACTGGTTGCAGGGAAATCCCAGAATTTCTAAACCTTGGTTTGCATATTCACGGTTGAGCTTCTCCAAATCAGCATATTGAGGTGTAAAACCACATTTGCTCGCGGTATTAACTATGATGAGCACTTTACCTTCATATTCCTTCAACAAAACTTCCTGTCCATTGCCTCTCATAGCTGTAAAATCATATACATTCACCTAACTTCCTCCTTTTAAATGACCATTCGTTTAAAAAAATACAAATACATAAATTTTTCACTATGGCTTTCTCTTAGATAGTCACGACGCCCCATATTAAATAATGTACTATACAAATTCTCGAATATATTTTTCGATTAATGACACATCCTGATGTTGATCTAATAGAGGAACTCCGGATGACAATACGCTGTTTTTTTCATGAAACGTGCGTTTTTCCGCCTGATAAATGACTCCCATCGGAATTTGATTACCAAATTCCAGCGCTTTTTTGATTGCTTCCACTTTATCATAGGGATTGTAATCAGATTTCAATTTGTATATTCGCTTTTGGTAATAGGAAAACGTATTGATCTTATTAAAACTGATACACGGCTGCAAAATATCCACAAGCGAATAGCCCTTATACAAAATTGCTTGTTTCATAATCGAAACAAGTTGCTCTGGCTCGCCACTAAATGCTCTTGCAACAAAACCAGCTCCAGCTGCAATTGCCATCAAAATTGGATTTAATGGCGTATTCATACTACCTTCAGTCTGCACACCAGTAACATGTCCTTCTGCAGAAGTAGGGGATGCCTGTCCTTTAGTCAATGCATAAATTTGATTATCATGCACAAAATGAGTGATATCTACATTTCTCCTTATATTGTGAATAAAATGATTGCCACCCTCACCATAAGAATCACCTTCACCACTATTAACGATGACTGTCAAATTTTGATTGGCAATTTTTGCAGCGATTGCGACAGGCAATGCTCTGCCATGGAGTCCACAAAAACTATTGGCGCTAAGATATTGAGGAGTCTTCGCCGCTTGTCCAATACCAGCTACCAACAATACTTCATGAGGATCTTTGCCGAGCTCTTCTAATGATTGTTTCAAACACTTTAAAATGCTAAAGTTACCACAGCCCGGACACCAAGCCGTTTCAGAGGTACAAAATTCTTTAGAACTCACACTCATTTTCCCGCCTCCTTCAACACCTGTTCAGCGATTTGTTCTCCAGATATTTGGCGACCATCATATTTCAGTATGCTTGATGTACACACAATCCCCGTCTTTTCTCTTATTAATTGAGCGAATTGTCCAGTCGCATTCTGCTCTACATTAATAATACGTTTCGCCTTTTTTATCTTTTCGGTCAAGTATTTTACAGGTAATGGATATACATCGCCGAAAACCAACGCTCCGAAACGTTTGGAAGATTGACGATTCAATATTGTAACTGCTTCCTTGATGGGCCCATAAGTAGATCCCCAGCCTAAGAACAAAGTTTCACACGAATCATTTCCTATAAATTCGGGCTCTTGCAATTCTAATTCCAATTTTTTCAATTTTAAAAGTCGCTTGTCCATCATCTGAACACGTATTTCGGCAGATTCAGTAATCCACCCTCGCTCATCGTGTTCATCACTATCCGCAGAAGCAAATCCCTTAGTCGTGCCGGGAAGAAGACGTGGAGAAATACCATTGGTGGTAAAACGATATCTTAAGTATTCGCCATCATATTGCTCCTCGCTGGCACAGTATCTCTTAATCTTATTGATGTCAAATGGCTCTACAGTAGCAGAAGAATCAGCAAGATACTGATCACTGAGAATAATAACGGGAATCTGATATTTTTCCGCCATATTAAATGCTCTTATTGTCTGATAAAAAGCGTCGGCATGATTTTTCAAGGCAATCACCATTCTGGGAAATTCACCATGTGACGCCGATATGACAAAATTCAAATCACTTTGTTCCGTTCTTGTAGGTAATCCAGTTACCGGACCGGGACGTTGAATATCGGCAACAACGAGAGGTATTTCAGCCATACCGGACAATCCCAGTGCTTCGACCATCAGGCAAAAACCACCGCCTGATGTCCCGGTCATTGCTCTAGCACCTACAAAAGAAGCCCCAATTGCCATATTGATGGCGGCAATCTCATCTTCGGCCTGTTCAACAACTATTCCGGCCTCCGTCATTTTTCCAGCTAAATATTCCATAATAGAAGTAGAAGGCGACATCGGATAAGCTGAATAAAACTTCAGTCCTGCCGTTATTGCCCCTAACGAAAGGGCCTGATTACCTGTCAGAAGCATCCAATCGCCATATACTCCGTCTTTATGGGGGTATTGCTGTTCAACACTATCATATCCGATTTCAACAGCCTTCAAGTTTATATCAAGATATTCTGGTTTCACAACTTTTGCAAATACATTTCTAATATGATCTAGTGTTTCTCCAAAGAGTTTTAGAATTGCGCCGATCGAAATACTACCAGCCACTTTGGGATTACCAAGCTTTTTCGCTATGTCATTCATGCCAATTTTAACAACATTATTAGCTTCTACCGACAAAGAAGGGTCACAAAGAATAAATCCATTGGAATTCAGTTTTGATCTGTGCAATTCGACTGTTTCTTGATTAAAAGCTACAATCCCATCCAATATATAACTATGTGAAGCAACTTCTTCAGCCCCAAAGCGAATCAAGGTAAAATTATGTCCGCCACGAACACGGGACATTAAATCCTTTGTTGAAAACACATGATATCCGGACTGTTTTAAGAGTTTTTCCAAAATCGCACATGTTGTATCTACTCCCTGCCCTGCTGCTCCACCAATCAAAATGTTGTACATGTCATCCCACCTTTTAATTAATTATTAACAATTAATTAAGTCATAACCAAATGAGTTTCAATTGAGTAATTCGATTGCTTCGAAGTCTTTATTTATATCTTTTATATTTTAATAGTTATCTTGATGATTAAACTCTGCTGATTCTACCCAATCATTAACATGATTTAACATTTCAATAATACTATCAAGTACTTCCACATGTTTTTCTTCTTCATGAATAAGCTCTTCACATATTGCTTTTCCCACTGGATTTTCAACACTCTCTTTTAGGTTTTGGTAAAGCTTCACGCTTTCATTTTCCTTTACCAATGCCGCCTGATAATAATCAAATTGTTCATCCTTAAGTTTTGCAATAAACTCTTTCTTTTCCCCGAAAAGCTCTGTATTATCAGCAAAAACATTTTTAATATTAGTTAAAGAAGGATCTGCCTCGATATATTGAAATGTTTGATTTTTAGCTAATTGAATAATTTCATAGTGACGTTTCTCATCTTCCGCCAGACCTATTAAAACTTTTTTTAGATCATCATATCTGGTTTTTTCAGCAAGATCCCGATAATATTTTTCACCATCTAATTCCATTTTTAATGCGAATTCAAAAATATTCATAACTCGCTCTCCCCTTCTAACTATATTTTATTATCTATTAATAACATTTCAATAAACAAATAATAATTCCTTCTTAATTTTTTATTATTATAAATAAAAATTATTTAAAGAAATTCTATAGTAAGTAATACATTATAATCAATAGATTATAATTATTAATTATAAAAAGGGGTTGTAAATTATGAAAAAATTATTTAAATGCAATGTATGTAACTTCGTATGGGAAGGTGAAACTGCTCCAGATGTCTGTCCAAAGTGCGGTCAACCGCATGAAAAATTTGTAGAATTGACACCAGAAAGTGCCGATAAAGTTTACAAATCCGAAAGAACCAATGACATACATATGGAAATCATCACTTTGATTGATAATATTATTGCTCTTTCCCAGGAAGGCATCGATTTGAATCTTGACCCAGCTTGCGTCAGCGCTTTTAATCAGGCCCTCAATGAAGGCTACATCATTAAACAGCGCTCAAAAGCTGAGATTGAAAATCATATTAGCAAAGGAAAATGGTAAAAAAACAGTTAACCCCCTACATTGGAATAAAATCCAATTGTAGGGGGTTTTTTATCTGTATTTCCTTAGTTTCATTGGCATCATTTTAATTGTGAAATGTTACTTTTATGAGCATGGCATCAATGTCGTTTTGCTCTCTCACTTTTGGGAAATAATCGAATTAGGTTAGATCACTGTATTGCTCAATAATTTGATGCACAATTCCATATGCCTTGGCTTCCTGTGGGTCAAGCCAGTAATTTCTTTGCGCATCCTTTTCAACTTTCGATAACGACTGCCCAGTGCCATCACTAATTAACTTATTAATTCTGCTGCGAGTCTTAATAATCTCATCAGCTTCAATTTTAATATCAGTCGCCTGACCCTGAACTCCCCCTAGTGGCTGATGAATCATATATCTTGTGTTAGGCAGAGAATAACGATCTTGCTTGTCAGCTGCAAGATAAATAGTTATACCAGCACTAGCAACCCAGCCAGTACCAATTACAATGACACGTGGTTTTATAAACTGAATCATATCATGAATGGTGTCGCCGGCTTCAACATGCCCGCCTTGACTATTAATAAACAACTTGATTAGCTCATCCCCCAATTCTTGTAAAATAAGTAATTGTGCCGTTACTTTTTCCGCCAACGCCTGCGTGATTTCTCCAAAAATGACAATTGATCGCGTCTCTAATAGTTTCTCCTGCCATTTTTCTTGATAACTTTTTTCTTCACTATATTCCATACATATCATTCTCCCTCAAGCATTTTCATTTATTGGATATTATTAACATGCAATAATACTATTCTTTGCCTATTAGAAAAGACCTGCTCTTCCACTTTAAAACAGCAATACATTATTAGTTAGCGTCTACTGCAAAAAGTCCTATACCATTATTACAATAAATGCAGTTACTTTACAGTGCATCAATGGATAGAGCTAACAATTTGGCCCGCTGCACTAAGCTGTCGACAAAAATATATTCCCGCGTCGTATGGTTAAATTCTCCGATAGCGCCCATCCCGCATAAGGTTGGCGCTCCGGCGCGAACCGTCCAGCCGGCATCGGATGAACCGCCTCCTACCTTGGCTGTCATTTCTATTCCCAATTTTTTTGCTTGTTCCTGTACTAAAGCAAAAAGCCTTTTATTGTCTTCGGTGGCGAACATCGTCGTAAACCGCTCGGTTAGATTGACAATCTCAGTTTTAGTGCCAAGAACATAATTCCGTGCTGCAATCTCGTTTAAACAATCAACCGCTTTATCGCGGTCTTCTTCTCTGAGATAGCGCATATCGATTTTTACTTTGGCATAGTCAGGCACAGCATTTGCTATTAATCCGCCCTCAATAGCCCCGACATTGCAAGTCAGTCCGCGTGAAAAATCAGTCAGCTTACTGATGGCGATGGCTTTATATGCGAGTTCAATAATGGCATTTGCGCCTTTTTCCATATCGGCACCGGCGTGAGCCGCTATGCCTGTTACCTGCATTTCTGCATACAGATTGCCCTTGCGGCCAATTAAAGCCGAATGGCCAGCGCTGGCTGTTTCCATATTAAACACGGCATGCTGCCCTTTAGCTGCTTCTTCAAACAGCTCGGCCGCATTGGTATACGGATGGGCATGCTCTTCGTCACCACAGAAAAACACCGTAATATCCTTATCATTCCAACCTTGACTGTACAAAGCCAGCAGTGCATAGAGTGCGATCGCAATCCCGCCTTTCATATCCAAAACCCCAGGCCCATAAGCCTTGCCGCCTTTAATGGTAAAGGGGCGCTCGGCTGCGGAACCTTTCGGTTGAATGCAGTCCAAATGCCCCATCACCATGACTTTTTTGTCACCTGTGCCTTTTTTGAAAGCCTTAACATGCGTACATATCCCTGGCGTTGTCAGATATTCTACCGTAAACCCCATTTTATCAAGCATGCCGCCAATGAGTTGAGCCACTTCTAAATTACCCTCAGGATCATCGTAGCATGAATCAATATTGACAATTTGCCGTAAAAATTCAATCAAAGCTTGTTCGTGTGCCTGAATTATGTTTAAAACTTTTTCCATCATTTTTCCTCCCACTCTCTCCGGCCTATCTTCTATGACCCGCCAACTTCCTGCTTTTACTTAAATATGTCCCGGCTGACCATCAGCCTGTCAATTGCCTTTTCATCTACTGTATACGAAACTCCATTAGTTTCGTCAGGGACAATAAGCGTACAACGTTCCGTAATATTTACAGTCGGTATGGTAATATCTTCGTCAAAGTAACGATTGCTTGCCGCAATATCATTGGCCAAAGTGAAATGCGGCATACTGGCAAGCGATATGTTCTGCACACGGCCAATACCGAGCTCGGTCATCCCGCCGACCCAAAGGGGAATGCCATGCTTCCTGCATAAATCATGGATTTTGATGGACTCTGAAATCCCACCGACCCGGCTTGATTTTACATTAATGACCTTGCAGCTGCCAAGCTCAATGGCTTGCCTGGCGGCTTCCAGAGAAATAATGCTTTCATCAAGGCACAGTCGCGTTTTAATCGCCTTTTGAAGCACTGCATGGTCAATGATATCATTTTCCCCGAGCGGCTGTTCAATATAGCACAGATTATATTCGTCCATGGCTTTAAACAAATCAATATCTGCCAGCGTATAGTCAGAATTGGCATCCACGGTCAGCGTAATATCCGGATAATGGCGCCGTACTTCCTTGATTACTTCAATATCCCAGCCCGGACGGATTTTAATTTTCGTACGATGATAACCTTGGGCCAAATATTTTTCAATTTTTTTAAGTAAATCCGGAATTGTCGCTTCAATGCCCAGACTAACCCCTACCTTTACTTCGTCACGGGTGCCGCCGATTAATGTCTTAAGCGATTTTCCCTCGCGCTGCGATGTAAGATCCCATAATGCATTTTCCACACTGGCAATAGCCAGACGGTTGCCGCGAATAAAAGACACTTTCTCTATAAATTCTTCGGGTCCTGCAATCTCCTTATGCAACAAGAGAGGTACTAAAATATCCTTAATAACGTGATGACAAGTTCCATTATCCTCCGGGTTATAGAGAGGAGCATAGAATGCCTTGCACTCCCCGTATCCGATCAAGCCTTCAGAATATATTTTTATCAGCAAGGCATCCCTTTCCACAAAACGGGTAAAACTAGTTTCAAACGGATGGACAAACGGAACTTTCACCCGAATGATATCTATGCGATCTATTTTCATGTACTAAGCCACCATTCTATTTATCTTAAAAATTCTTTTTTCTCATATGTGAAACGTTCTAATAATTCCGGAACAGGTTCAAAACCAATTCCGGGCTTGTCAGGAACCTGGATCATGGCATTTTTGTCAATAGTCACAGACGGCGACATAAAATCATGTTCATAGTAGCGGTCAGAAGCTGGAACATCGCCAGGGAACTGATAATTCGGCAGCGACGCTACCGAAATATTATGTGCCCGGCCAATGCCAGTATCTAGCATACCGCCGCACCATACCGGCATGCTGTGCTTGGCGCATAGATCATGTATTTTTCGGGCTTCCGTAAGACCGCCAACACGGGCAACTTTAATATTAATGGTTTTCATACTGCCAAGTTCAATCGCTTTGCGGGCGTCTTCCACAGAATGAATGCTTTCATCAAGGCAAATTCTTGTCTTCATTACCGACTGCAACTTGACATGGTCAACAATGTCATCATCGGCTAGCGGCTGTTCAATCATAAGGAGATTGAGCTTATCCAGTTCTTTAAATAACTCCAGGTCATTCAGCGTATACGCTGAATTAGCATCAGCCATCAGCATGATATCACCGAACTCTTTACGGACAGCGGATAAATATTCAATATCTTTACCAGGCTTAACTTTGACTTTAACCCTTCTATAGCCTTCGCCCATGTATTTTTCAACAACTCTAACAAGATCTTCCGGGCTTTTCTGAATTCCTAAGCTGACGCCTGTTTCTATTTTATCCCGCGTACTCCCTAAAGCCTTAGAGAGCGGAATATTTTGTTCTTTGGCATAAAGATCCCACAGCGCACAGTCCACAGCGGCTTTTGCCATCTTATTACGACGAATCCAGGCAAACTGTTCGTACATTTTTTCCGGACAGGAGATTTCGTCCGTGCTGAACAGTGTCGGAATAAGAAACTGTTCGATAACATACCAAGCAGACTCGATCGTTTCCTCATTATACCAAGGAGCGGCAAAAGCCGAACAATCGCCATAACCCACATAATCTTTGGAATAAATTTCAGCTACGATAAACTTTTTCGTACGTGTAACGCCAAAACTTGTTTCAAATGGCACTTTTAAACCCATTTCCATTTTGCGCAGTACAATTTTTTTTATTTTCATGATAGGGTCTCCTCACTATTAAGTACTTTATTACTGTCTTTTCTATTTCTAATACTGATACTGGCCACTGCCGACAGACAAGCAGCGCCAATTAAAAACCAGAATGCGGCGTCATACGAACCATTAAAAGCAGTAACCATAAGACCAATCAATAGGGGAGCAATAAAGCCTGCGGATTGCCCGCCCATATTAATTACCCCGGATGCTGAACCAGCGATCGAACCTGGCAGCAATTTCATCGGTAAGGCCAACGATGCGGCAAAAACAAAGGATTTGAAGAAGTATACCAAGCTTTGGAAGGCAATAACCATAATAACATTCTCTGCCGTATACATAAAATATAGGAAGAAGGCGGCTAATAAAGCAGCAGATACTAATAAATATTTTTCCCTGCCGTCAAAAAAGCGGTCCATCACCCAGCCGCCTATCGCGGTAGCAATCCCTGCGGCCACAAACGGCAGCGGCGTTAATATCCCTAGCGATTTCAGATCTAAGTGACGAACAGTCAAAAGATAAGTCGGCATCCAGGAATCCAGACCCTTGTTGACCAGGCTTAAGGCAAACCAGGCAAGTGTCAGCTGCCAAATAAGCGGCATCTTTAATAGCTCTTTCATATTTATTTTTGGCTTGCCGCTTGCGACTGCTGCTTCTTCCTCCTGTTTGATGGCTGGTTTTACCAAAAACCAATACAGAGCAATGAATGCAATACCTAAAATACCAAACGAATGAAACATGCCTCTCCAGCCAAAGTACATCATTAAAGGAACCACCAGCATCGGCGCAATGGCGCTGCCCACATAATTGGAAGATAATAATCCGGCAGTCATTTTGGGCCGTTCTGCTTTAGGAAAATATTCGGCAATCCCTTTTAGCGCGGACACCGCAAACGGCCCTTCGCCAATGCCAAAAATAAAGCGGATAACAATGAGTGCAGTCAGGGACCAGGCATAACCTGTACCAAGTGTAAACATAGACCAAACAAACAAGGCGCCAATAACAGCTATTTTCGAGCCGAATTTATCGGCGAGCCACCCTCCGGGAATTTGCATAATAGCATAACCGACAAAAAATGTACTAAGAACTACTCCCATCGTTGAAGGATTTAAACCAAATTCTTTGCTGATAGAAGCCAACGCAATGTTAATGGCCACGCGATCCACATAGGAAATACAAAAGCCGAGGTAAAGTAACCCAAAAACCAGATACTTATTCGTACTATGCGATTTTATAAAATTTGCCATGACTAAACCTCCCCAATTTTAAACCTATCTCTTGGTCTCTATTTCTTTGTCTAAGAAAAAAATAAAGCCGCTAACACATATGTGCTAACGGCTTCTTTGCCTGTATTATTAAATTAAAAAAGTGCATCATTTCGTATGGCATGCAGACACGAAATTTACAATGTCTTTTATTAATGCTATTATATACGGAATACCACGTCTTTAATAGTTCTTTATATTGTCCTTAAATATATTTGAGCAGGTGATTGTATTTGAAGCTAGGTATGCCTATGCCAATAGAAATTGCAGATAAAATTATGCCCATACTCAAAGAAGAATTTTCTCAAATCGAACCCGTTCCTTATATCTATAAATCGTTTATCGAGATCCCCGCCTTGATTAAAGACCAGCAAAATAAATTAAATGCACTGTTATTTGCCGGCAAGACGGCTATGGCATATACAGAAAAGTATGTTACTCCGACTATTCCCTGGGAATATCCTGCGCGCAACGGGTCTTCCTTACTGCAAGTACTTTTGCAGATTAGCCTGTCCAACGAATATTCTATTTCTCGCCTTAGTATGGACTTATTTGACAAAAGGCAGTGGCAGGAAACTTGTATGGAATTGGGAACTAACTATTTAAACGCCGAAATTTTTTATGTACCTGATCATCCCGATGAAGAAAACTATGTCGACTTGGTCTATCAATTTCACGAACAAAACTATATCTATAAAAAAGCTTCCTGCTGCATCACTGCTTTTTATGCCGTCCACCAGCGGCTTAAAGCTAAAAATATTCCCTGTTATTTTCTAAGGCCTACGGGTAGCACCATTCGTCAGGCACTGCACAAAATTCAGCTGCATCATCTTGTTCAAGTCAGCCAGCAAAGTCAAATTGCCGCACTCTATATTCAAATTGACAGGCCCAATGAATATTCGCTGTTTAATGATGATGAATACCAGTATATTATTGACCGTACTAATGTTACGCGGCAAATCTACATATTTGCCCAGCATATTAAGGCCGCCGTAGTCGAAGTTAGCGTTCAGGAATATCTGTTGTTTTCCACTAAATACCTATTAGAAAGCGTAACAAATAACTTCGAAAATATTGAAATTTTGCACTCTGTCAAAAACCATACCGCCAGCACCATCAGTCTAGGCATTGGCTATGGCGCCACCGCGCAGGAAGCCAAAGCCAGCGCTAGGTTGGGCATGCGGCGCGCCAGCAGTCTAGGCGGCGATGCCGCTTTTATTGTCTATGATAAAAAGAACATCATCGGCCCCATCAGGCACCCGAATTCTCAGCTTTCACCTGATCTAGATACTAAAATTGACAAAAAATTCCTTGACATTTCCGACAAAACCATGATTAGTGTCACAACCATTTTTCAGCTGCACAGTATAATAAAACACCAGGGAAAGAATCAATTCACCTCAACAGAGCTGGCCGAACTCCTAAAAGTCAGCCCCAGAACTGTAAATCGAATGATTGCAAAGTTAGTCCAGCATAATTATTGCTTTGAAGTAGGCAAACGCTCCCCTGATAAAGGCGGCAGACCAAAAAGGATTATTCAGTTTGCCATTCCATAGCACATTTTTCAGCAACTCAAAAAGC
The DNA here is from genome assembly GCF_018835585.1 of Pelorhabdus rhamnosifermentans. Lineage (NCBI taxonomy): Bacteria > Bacillati > Bacillota > Negativicutes > Selenomonadales > Sporomusaceae > Pelorhabdus > Pelorhabdus rhamnosifermentans. Next base: position 164,488 of record NZ_JAHGVE010000003.1, on the reverse strand, counting down.
CTGTAAAATCCTATTCTATAGAAGATTCACATGCTACATATTTATTTACCGAAGTGGGACCGCAAAAGTCAAGATATGGAAGAGGATTCAGTCCTTTTACCGAATTTCGGACCTACTGCAAATGAAATTGCTTTGTTAGGACATGCATCAACGCATACTCCACATAGAATACATTCCGCACTCTCCATTGAATTATTTTGAACCATTTCTTGAACAGGAAGACTCATAGCACATTTACTAGAACAGACTTTGCAATTAATACACCTATCTTTATTGCCTTTTATCCTAATAAAGTTGGTTCGTAAATATGCACCTAATTTATTACCAATAATCATAAATGGTGCCATCCAACACACACAATGGCAAAACCCGCGCCGCCCGATAGTAATTGATAAAATTACAATTAATCCTACAAAGAAATAAAATATGATATACTCCGAAGGCTCTGCAATAGATATTCCCAATTTTGTTCCAAAAAACGGATCAATCGTATATAACCCGCCTGCAATAAAAACACAGGCTACTATTACGCTTAGCCATGGAAACCATAGCAAATATTTAATTTTATTATACTTTTTTTCCACAACCCGATTGTCATTTACCGAGGTGCATATTTCCTGCAGCCCGCCCGCCGGACAAATCCACCCGCAAATTATTCTGCCAAAGAAAATAGCTACTAAAAACATAACCATAAACATAATGAAACTTCCGGTAATAATACCACGCACAGCGCCCATAATTATCAAAACCGGTGAAAAATAATACATCGTTATCGGGAATAGCAAAAACGAACTCAACATCAACATTCTCCTAATTTGCTGCCTAGTCATAACGATACCTCTCACTTCATAATTTTCACAACCGCAAAGCTTAACATTATTCTTCTATTTGCGACAAACGCTGATCACGAAACTGTTCCCGTTTTTTGCGTAATTTTTTATTGATATAGATAAATTGCCGATAATTGGCATAGGCTACAGCCATACCGAATATTTCTGCTATCACTACCAGAATAATGACTTTTCCCAACGGTAGTCTGCCAATGCACTCGGTCGCAATCATCGTACCAATTCCAATTATCAAAAATATGAAAATCCAGTGAAACACCGACTTTCGATAGTTTTGACCAGCCATCCATAGACAAATGCCTCGAATAAAAGTACCGATAGCTGCACCCGCCAAAATGGACGACATTAAAATACGCAGCATTACTGGCTCATAAAGCTGTACCAGCAGTGCAGTTGCTCCCACTAGTAAGCCAACAAATCCAGAAGCAACGGCTGTCCAAGCATAAGCCTGAAGATTCTCTGTTTGATTCATCTTTTACACTCCTCGCCAATCATAGTTCCAGAAATACACGGAAATCTTTTACATATGTCCGCGATACTTCTAATTCCTTGTTATTTGTCAAGTGAAGAACATATCGGCTGCCAAACCAGGGAACAATTTCCTTGACGTTTGCAATATTCACCAAAAGAGATTTGCTAATGCGGATGAAACCTTTCGGTCTGAGCGAATGCTCTAGTTCATAAAGTTTGAATTTAACATTCAATTGCTGAGTAGCACTAACAAGATATACTGAATTTCCCATGGCTTCAACATATAAAATCTGATCATAGGGAATCAGTTCATAAGTATCTTTACTCTCACGCCAGCCGCCAATCACCTGACGCAGACCATCCCGACGCCCAGCCAATGTATCGAACAAATCTGTCAAATGTCCCAAGTCCTCCGGTGAAAAATTAATAACCACTCCTTGTTCCGGTGCCTCCTGACCTCGTTCTACTAACGCCACATCACCAGCTTCTCCCACAACTAGCCCCCTAGAAATCAGGTGCTCTGTCAGCAGCGAGCGAAGAGCACGAGAGCAAAACAAACGAATATTCATAGCATCACCTCTTTACTTTCCAAACCTCTTTTCACCAATTGGTTCAGCGAGTCCATCGCTAACTTTTCTCATCCAACTGATATCCTCTGAGTTAGTAATAATACCATTATATTGGCAAAAGGTTTTCACTATTAATTAACTCATGCATTTCCAAATGGTGCTATTCATGCACTTTTGACTGCCGTCAGAAGTCGCCATTTACCACTTCCTCCTCACCAATGCAAACTGTCACTTAGATTACTTTTATATTAGCAAATTTCTCTAGATACACCAACCATTACTTGATAAGTGGATTATAAACGCCAATAAGCCGCTGTTAGTAATACATAAGCTACTTATTTAGTCATCCGCTTATCAGGTAAATTTAAGTAGCGGAATCATTCGTTTCTAAATTAAACAATAAAACAAATGAATCTCCCCTTAAAAGAGCAAAAACTCCAAGAGCTAATACTCTTGAAGCCTTAATTTACAGGTGTTTACTTTTTATTTATAGACGACGGGTCTATATGTGCCCCAGTGCGTTGGGCGAGTAAGAGACGAGGGTAACTTTGTGCTCGCATCCCCCTTCGCTGCATTCATTTGGGCTTGGGTAAGAAAGATACTCTTCGTAAGGTTGGCTCCTCTGATGTCAGCATCTCGAAAATCAGCTCCAATGAAATCAGTCCCAATCAGCTCGTTTCCTCTAAGGTCGGCAGCAATAAGACAGGCTCCTCTCAAGTCAGCTCCTCTAAGGTCGATTCTTCTGAGGTCGGCAGCAACAAGGTCGGGTCTTTGACCGAAAGTCTTCTGATGCCCCGAATAAGCCTTCTTTCCATAGCAGGCTTCAGATCGCACAAGTTCACTGGCTCTTTGGAGTAGTGTATTAACCTTGGCTCGGTGTACTGCTACGTCCAGTTTCAGGAGAGAGTCAGGACTGAGATGAGTAAGTCGTTCCGTTTCATCGCGCATGGTGCTAAGAACACCATGGATAGGACGGGTTGGTTGTAACGTCAGCGTTTCTGTCAAATACCAGAGCAACTCATGCAGTTGCCGCATAATTAGGAACACCTCGAACATTTGCTGCGCAGATTCTGGTTCTTTCCGCCAGTCGTGTCCACCAAAACTGACTTGGGCAACCTTCTGTCCCGCGCCAAAGCAATCAAAAATAATGCACCCTTTAAGTCCCTGTTCCTTGAGGTTTTTGTGAACACAACAGCGAAAGTCTGGTTGCAGATTAAGGCAAGGCTGACCTGCATCTTTATCGATTGGGAAACCTTCCATAGACGAAAAGTATAGTGCAACACAGCACAAACCAAAACAGTTACCGCAGTCAGCTCGCAGATTGCGGTAACTCTTATCAGGGATAGGCACTGAATCCTCGTGATTCTCGGACAATATCTGAATATCCTTATTCTCATATGGATATTTCATATCCATTCACCTCACATTCACAAAATTTTAACAATCTTTACTCGGCATAGCCACGCCCATTGAACATCAAATCCCAATCCCGCCATGTATTTTGATCAATACTTGCCGATATATTTTGATTACCTCATTGTTGACCATCTTACTCATCATTTTTTACACCACTAGGTACATGACCAGTTGGTACCACTTTAGATGCATTTAAACAGTAAGTATGTTGGTCATCGAAAAATATATGTGGATCAAAACTTTCCAAAATTGATGCCTTGTCTAACCCACCTAAAAAAAATGCTTCGTCAACCCCAATCCCCCAAGCTCGCAATGTTTTTATTGCCCTTTTATGTGCCGGTGCATTCCTCGCAGTAACCAAAGCTGTTCGAATTGGTCGTTTATCATAATGTTTATAAGTATCCTGCAATTTATTTAGAGCAGTTAAAAATCCTTTGAATGGACCTGGAGTCAAAGGTATTTCAGATTTTTCCGCTTCATTTTTTTTGAATTCTTCCAGTCCCATTTCAACATTTATTCTTTCGGCCTCATCACTAAAAATTACGGCATCACCATCAAAGGCGATTCTAATTTCATCCATAGTCTCGTCCATCTTTTCACTTTTCTTTAAATAATCACCTGTAAAAATAGTTGCACTTGCATATCCGTTTTGAAGTGCTAATTTTACGTCTTCGGGATTAGCAGATAAAAATAGATCGGCATTAAAAGCTTTTAAATATTTATAAGGAGATCTTCCCCTTGTAAATGCGGCTCTAGTAATCGTTAAACAATGTTGTTCAATGGAATTAAACACCCTTAGTCCCGTATTAGGATCATTTTTTGAAATCAATATTATTTCTACCATATTTTGCTTTGTCTTGGGATCACGAAGTGCTAATAGTCGCTTTATTAAAGGAAATGCTACACCACAACTTAATAGTTCATCCTCGTGTTCAATCTGAAATTTTGTATATTCTTCTTCTCCTTTTTCTTCGAATATCTGATTGCTTTCGTCTAAATCAAAAAGAGCACGAGAAGAAATCGCTATAACCAATTTTCCATCCAGAGTAACCGCCATGGAACAAACCTCCACTCTTTGGTACCATAACTTTATAGTACATATTTCCCATATAAAAGAGAAATCCCTGCGAAATTAATACAAAATTCAGCAGAGATTTCTTTCTTATTATCCGTATTGAGTTATTTATATAAAATCTCCAACGGTTGGATTACAATATTATAAGAAGATTGTAATGTATGACTAAATTCAAAAATTATGACTTGATTGCATGCCATCACCCAAATAATCCAAAGCAGGAGGAGTTTTAAATGTTTTCAACCCAAAAGATGTATCAGATTTCCCCTGAAGTTAAAGCTGTTTATACCCAACTCATGTCTTGCCATCTGGTCCAGAATACCCTTTCCTTTCTTGTTACCGATGAAAAAGCTACTATTTCTGATCAAAAAAACATCACGGAAATTCCCTCTCCCCCTTTTCAGGAAAAAGCAAGAGCAGATTATTACTTGAAACGATTGACTGATCTTGGACTCAAAAATGTTACGAATGATAGCGAAGGAAATATCTTTGGCCTTTATAAAGGCTCCAGAACTGGGCCCAAACTTTTTGTCTCTGCACATCTAGATACTGTTTTCCCTGCAGGTACGAAAACCTCTGTCAAAAAAAAAGAAGATCGCCTTTATGCGCCTGGTATTGCGGATGATTCGCGTGGCTTGGCAGTAATACTTTCTATCATCCGTTCCCTAAATACAACCGGAATCAATACCGTAGGAGACATAATTTTTGGCGGAACCGTAGGAGAAGAGGGTCTCGGCAATCTTCGTGGAGTAAAAAACTTTTTCCACAATCACCAAGATATTGACGGATTTATATCGATTGACGGAACAAGGCTAAATATGATAACTTATCTGGCCACTGGAAGTCGCCGTTACGAAATTACATATCACGGGCCAGGCGGTCATAGTTTTAACGCTTTCGGGCTACCTAGTGCAACCCATGCTTTAGGAAGAGCGATTGCTAAAATTGCAAATTTAGACACCCCGAAACAGCCCAAAACTACCTTCACTGTTGGCACCATAACTGGAGGTACTTCAGTAAATTCTATTGCCGCAGCAGCTTCTATGCTAATAGATATGCGCTCCAACAGCAACGAAGAATTACGAAAACTCGAAAAAAATATCTTCGCTTGTATCAATGAAGCTAGCTCCGAAGAAAATGCTCGATGGAATAGCAATGAAATAACCGTTAATTTAAAACTAGTGGGCGATAGACCCGCCGGACAGCAATGCCCAAATTCAAAAATAGTGCAAGCAGCTTATGCTGCAACAGTTGCTTTAGGCAAAGATCCTGAATTAAGCCCGGCTAGCAGCACAGATGCGAATTATCCTATGAGTTTGGGTATACCGTCGCTCCGTTTGGGCGGAGGTGGATTGGATGGGCAAAATCATTCTCTTGATGAATGGTTTGACCCAACCAACTCCTATTTAGGACCACAAAAAATATTATTGACGATTCTTGCCCTAGTAGGAGTAGTGGAAAATACCCAACCTCTGCTACCATTCCTTAAAAATCATTCTTAAATTATTAATGCTTTTGGCTCATATTTACTAAGAACTTTAATATAATTATCCAAGAATATTTTTTTAAGATTATTCTGTTTCAAAGGAGGTTGAATTTGATGCCATTATACTCACACCCTTTGCAACCTAATAATCCTTCTTCCTTGCAACGAAACGAAATCCTGCAATATGCTTTAAACAATGTAAACCGTCCAGAAGATTTTGGTAACATAAAAAAACTACTGGAGCCTCCGGTGGATATTACAACCATTACACCTCCTGGATCATTTGCGGGAGTTAAGGTGGGAATTATTGGTGGTGGATTAGCAGGTCTGGCATCAGCCTTTGAATTACGCAAACTCGGCTGTGATATAACAATATTAGAAGCATTAGAAGAGCGAATCGGCGGCAGGGTCTATACCTATCACTTTGACAAGCTGAAAAAACTTTATGGCGAGTTTGGTCCCATGCGTATACCTGTTTGCCATAATACAGTCTGGCACTATATAGACATATTTAAATTGAATACTCGCCCTTTCGTACAGAAGAACGGAAATTCCTTTATATTTGTGAGAAATGTGCGTACTCGCAATCGAAATAAAGATATTATGAAAAAAATTTATCCTGAATTCAATTTGCGGTCATGGGAAAAAGATACTCCCTGGGACGAACTATTCGATTTTCTAAGTGCTCCCTTGTATCAGATGGCACCAGCCGTGCGAAAAGAACTTTTAGAGATTAAACCTTATTACCATCCTCAGATACAATACTGGAACAGCATCAATTTTCGCCAGCAATTGGAGTGTGTGCCTCTGAGCCAGCCAGCTATATCCCTCAGCGCAAGTATTGCCCCTCTTACTGGCACCGCTTATTATGATAGCGATACCGAAGTATTGGCTGAGTACTATCCCTTGATTTTTTCATTTCTATATGAAATTATAGGCGGATCTGCAAATCTTCCCTTGGCCTTTTATAAGTCATTGATTTCTGTGGCTCCCCACGAATACCAGGATATTCCCAACAATAAGCTTGGAAAAATAACATGGAAAAGGGGAAATCGCGTTAACGGAATATATCTGTCTAGATCAAATAACCAAGTGATAGTAAAACACATGAACAGGCATCTGAATATAGCTTATGATCACTTTGATTATGTAATCTGCGCCATCCCATTTTCCAGTCTGCGTACAGTAGAAATCAACCCACTACTTAGCGATAAAAAGATGCAAGCGATACGAGAAGTGAACTATAAAGTCGCACAGAAAACTCTTTTCTTATGTAATAGACGTTTTTGGGAAACAGGCGGTCCCAATACACAAATCGTTGGCGGTGGTTCTTATACTGATTTGCCTATTTCAATGATCTGGTATCCTTCGGATCATGCTGAATGCATTTTAAAAGATTACAGAAAAGACCGGGTATATCAGCAAGAATCTCCTTTTGACACATGGACTATTAAGCCCATGTGCTCACCGGAAGATCCCGGCGTGCTGCTGGCTTCATATAATTTGAGTTTGGATGCAGTACGATTAGGAAATCTAAGTGATACTTTGCGTTTTGCAGAAATTAAACGGCAAGTAGAGGCCGTTCATGGCCTTACAGAAGGATACCTCGATTCAGTAGTTGAAGATTTCAAAACCGTTCAGTGGAATCGTGAAGAACCTTTTTATGGGGCATTTGCCGCTATGCAGCCCCAGCAAAAAAGCCTATTCTTATACGCGATGGCACAGCCGGAATATAATAACAGATTATTTTTTGCCGGTGAACACATTTCAACTCAACCGCATTGGATGCAAGGAGCATTAAGCAGTGGAATAAAAGCGGCAAATGCTCTAGCTTATTCTTGTAGAGGTAATACGATTTTTTAAAATTTATTTTCTAAAACAAACCTATTTATGGCGTTGGCTACTCCATCATTGTCATTAGAATTTGTTATATAATCGGCTTTTCGTTTTACGCTATCTAAAGCATTTCCCATAGCAATGCCCATACCGGCGTATTCTATCATCGATAAATCATTTTCACTATCGCCTATGCTTATAATTTCTTCACGCTTCAGATTGTAAAATGACGCCAGCATTGCTACTGCTTTTCCTTTGGAAATTCCCTTGCGGGTAATTTCAATATTATATTTTGAAGAATCGACGATTTCTAACTCTTTTATATTCTTTAGTTCCTTTCGCAATTCATTAATTAAAGATGGATTTCTATAAATAATCTCGCATTTTACGATATTATCCTTTTCTTTATACAATACTTTTTGCCAGCGTTTCCAAGAATAAACGTACTCGATATCTATTTTATTGCTTCTCCCGCCTAATATTTTAGTTGCAACATTAAAAAGCTTAAACATGATATTTCCATAATAAAACTTATATGGAGTACAAAAATAAGGATTTATGCGATGCTTATGAAATATTTTCAGCAGTTCTAGGGATAAGCTTTCGCCAAGAACATCCTTGTAAATAACTTCATTATTATTTCTTTCTTTTATGAAGGCTCCATTTGATGCTATCACTGGGGACTTCACACCAATAAGATCCGAATAATATTCGGCATCCGTATATATTCGTCCAGTACTTATCACAATATGAATACCCAGCTTATGGGCCTTCAATAGTATTTCTTTCGTTCTTTTTGTAATTTTATGCTTATTATTCAAAAGAGTCCCATCAACATCAATACAAACTAGTTTATACGCCATAATAGCCTCCTTTCCCTAAATAATTTAAACCAAATTGTCCCCTACTTTGCACTGGTTAATTTCTTGCCCCCTATAATTATGAATCAAATTTAGTCTATATTAGTTTTAGTCATCAATAACCAATTATTCTTCTTTCTACTCATATCACACCATAAGCATATCTGTAGTAGTGGATAAGGGACCCTGCGATTCGCAGGGTCCCCTTTTATCACATACCACAAACCTTTATTTCAGACGCTATTGCCACATCCTGTCATACACGAACAAATTTATTGAGAACAAAATAAAAGCTTACTCAAAAAATCAGACAGTACCTCTTAATTTAATTGATCGATGGTCTCCCAATACTTCTCCACATCGGCAATGAGATTATTAATATTTTCCACCACGGCTGCTCTGGCGCCCTCTCCGTTACCACTTGCTATATTTTCGACAATCTTCTGATGGTCAGTAACATGCAGCAAACTATGAACCTGGCGCTTAATTTGCTCCATCACTGGCGGTAACATGGTATCCTGCCTAATCAGAGCTACAGCAGCTGCAAGTACACGATTGCGCGCCATATTTGTAATCTGGTTATGAAAATTAACATCCTCAGCCGCCGCACTATTGCCGTTTTTCAACATTGAAAACTGCCGAGCCAATACTGCTTTCAGCTTACACACTTCATCCGGCTTGGCATTCTTGGCAGCAAGATAAGCAAGTTCACTTTCGATTGCTCTTCGCGCAATCAACACTTCCAATAATTCTTCCTTGCTATGGCCTTGAACTGCAGCCAGCAGTTCTTCGCCAAATTTAAACTGGCGCTCCCTCTCTTTAAGTTCAGCCAATCTGTCTATCCCTATATTCGATAAATTCCGTCCACGGAAACCTGCTTTTTGGGTAAAACCAGCGAAATCAAGATCCCGCAAGATCCTGCCGACTGTAGCTTCACTGAAAGAATAACCTACTGCCTGTAATTTGATTGCAATGGAGCCACAGCCCATGGGCTGTCCTGCAGCATCTCTTATTATTCTGAGTATATCATACTCTACTTTTTCCCTATCACTAAGCACCCATCTTCCTCCTAAATAAACTAACTTAGATATATCATTCTCGACATAGCAAAATTATTCCTTGTTCTTCCAACCCCTTTCCCCTGCATTTCAGGCAAAACAGAATTCGGAGCAAGTCCAAGAGAAGTAAACAATTTTATCATTAACTAGGGCTACAAGGAGTCAGGACATGGTGAATAATTACATTTCCACTAGTATCATTATTTCGGTCAAGCATAACGAAGTCACCAACTGCAGGATAATTCGATAAAGTTTTCACATCAAAACATAATCTACTGGAAATTTCTGCGGTTAACTCACCATTTTCTGTTACGCTCTTGTATAAGTCTTTGTATTGGGAATTTACTCGCACACCTCCCATACAAGCTTCCTCCTCATACAACATTCATAAACTCGCAATCAGATTTCAACAGAGAGTAACAATACTGGTTTACAAATTTTCCTCGGTTATATTCATACTCTCTAAGGATTCCGTCTAGCTTGAATCCTAACTTTTCAAGAATTCCTGTTGATCGGATATTTCCATAATTGACAAAAGCCTCAACTCGGTTAAAATCCATATAGTTAAACCCATAAGTAAGGATGGCTATTAATGCTTCTGTCATGAATCCCTGACACCAATATTCTTTGCCAAGTTCATATCCTATTTCGGCCCGAAAATGTTCTTGTTTAACATTATGAAACCCACATGTGCCAAGCACCTTGTTGTCTGCCTTTCTAGTAATCGCCCATCTGATTCCTTCATTTTTTTCCGGCAAACTATTTAAAAGAACAATCATATCTAGGGTTTCTTCTATACTCTGAAATGACTCAAGAGAAAAATACTCCGTAACAGCCGGATCAGACCAATATTGATGCAGTATTGCAGCATCATTGGCTGTTATCTGGCGACAGACCAATTGCGCCGTTGTTATAATGGGAAATATTCTTTCGTTAGTTTCTTTTGTCAATTTAAACACCTCTCAAATAATATTACTTACATCATTGGCAACGCTTTAAATTTCATCGAAACTCTGGAGAATGCATTATAAATTTAGAAATTCCAATAGAATATCTTACTTCAACATAACAAAAATAAAAGCCGCAAAACGGACAGCAATCCGCTTACGGCAAATGTTAAAGTAAAATGAGCATGAAAAAGCCGTACAAAATGCACGGCCTTCAAGCAACTCATATGATATATAAGAAAATCAAATGCCCTAGCTGTACCTAAAGAAGCATAAATCAAATAAGCCTTTCAATTTTTGAAGGTTTTATCAATTACTACTTCTTCATATCCGCGCAAAGCGCGAACCAATATATAATTGGTTATTGTAAGGTACAAGCAAACATCCAAAAACTCCCTTTGTAATAAATTAATTCTATTATACATTAATGCAAAGAACTGCGCAATCATAGATTTTTATGATTGCGCAGTTCTCATTTTAATTCGACATATCAATACAAAAAGTGCTCCTAAAAAGCACAATATTCCTACCTGGAGACATGCATTGAAGATTATGGAATTATTGGTTTGCGGAAAATATATTAATGGCTACAAGGGAATATGACGTCTTTTTATCAAGTGAGTAGCCGTTTTTGGCGTTTGGTTGTAGTGCTCTAACCTAACGGCTCAGAGCCTGATAAATATTTTGAAAAGATACTCTAAATATATTGATCGCCGCGTCGACCGTTCCACCACCAACATGAGGAGTCGCTACGACATTGTCTAAAGTAAGCAGTGGATTATCCGGTTCGACCGGTTCATTGGCCCACACATCTATCCCTGCACCTGATATTTTTCCCGCCGCCAAAGCATCATATAAATCTTTTTCATTTACTACATTTCCCCGGCCAACGTTAATTAAAATAGCATTTTGTTTCATAAGCCCTATTTGTTTCACTGCAATCAAATTTCTGGTTTCATTCGTCAAGGGAACATGAATGCTGACAATATCTGATTTTCTCAATAATTCTTCAAGTCCCGCATAAGTTACATCGTATTCTGCTTCAATTTCCGACGTTGCTCTCTTGTGACTATAGTACAAAAGCGAAGTCCCAAAAGCTTTAGATAATTGAGCTACACTTTTTCCAATATGACCCAAGCCTACAATTCCATGAACCTTTCCTTTGATCTCATAAGAACAAGAACGATACGTCCACATGGACCAAGTCCCAGATTTTATTTCTTGATTTAAAATGCTAATTTTACGATAAACATCTAGAATTAAACCAATTGTCAATTCGGCGACGCCATTGGCATTCCCACCGGGCACATTGCGAACAAGAATTCCTCGTTTTGCAGCAGCAATAGAATCAATGTTATCTGTTCCCACACCCATTTTCTGAATAATTTTCAATTTAGGAGCCCGACTCATAAATTCATCATTAATGATATAGGTAGCGGTAAGAATTGATTCTGCTTTCGCTAATTTCTCTGCCTTCTCAACTTCCCCCAGTTCATCAAAAAAGATTAATTCGATTTCCTTTGGTGCCTCCAAGCACAAGAAATGTTTCATTTCCTGTGTAATGGAATCAAGAAAAATACAATTCACAAGTAACCCTCCCCTTATTTTTTAACATTGTGGTATCGAAGCAATACGCTTCATCGCCTGATTAAGAATTTTCAGCCCTTTCTCGACATCGGCCCAGCGTGTAGCCTCTTCCGGTGAATGACTAATCCCGTTCAAACTCGTAACAAAGATCATACCGCACTGAGTAATCCTGGCCATAATTTTGGAATCATGCCCTGCCCAACTTGGCATTTTTTTCACTTTCTGCTTTACATCCATGGCTGCCTTACTTAACTCCTCAGAGATTGTCGTACCGAAGTGTACAGCAGGAGCAAATCTTCTCTCATTGACCATTGCTTTTACATTATATTTTTCTTCCACTTGCCGTAACAGTTTTAAGATTTCCAAATGAACGTTTTCCATCGTCTCATCATGAGCCGCTCTGGTCTCAATCGTAAATTCTACTTTCCCCGGAATCACATTGGTAGCCCCCGGCGTAACTTTAAACGCACCTACCGTTGCCACATACAACCCCTGAGAGGAACAAGCCGCCTTATAAACTTCCTGAACCACCATAGAAGCTGCCACCAAAGCATCTCTTCTTCGATCCATGCGGGTAGTACCGGCATGATTGGCATGTCCTTGTATCGTAATCCAATGACGGTCAATTCCAACAATGTCGGTAACAATCGCACAAGGCTCTCCCGATAAATCCAGTTCCTGTCCTTGTTCAATATGAAGCTCTAAAAAAGCAAATACCTCATCAGGAACAATGCTACTATAGGCTAATGCTTCATAGTTCATGCCATTATCGGCAAAATACTCGGCTAAGGTCTTACCTTGTTTATCATGTAGCGCAGCAAACTTTTCCATGGTCATCTCGCCAACAATAAATCTTGTTCCCATACAGCCCAAACCAAATAAAGTTCCTTCCTCTTCAACGGTCGCAATAATTTTTACCGTTCTCAGCGGTCGATATCCAGCGATCTGCCAAGTGCGTATGCACTCAATAGCTGTTAGCACACCTAAAGCCCCATCCAGGCTGCCACCTTCTGGAACAGTATCTAAATGAGAGCCAACCATAAGATAGGGAAAATTGGGTTCAGTACCTAAATACGTTCCAATTAAATTTCCTATTGCATCACGCTCCACTGTCATCCCACATGTCTCCATAAGCATTGTAACAAAAGCTTGGCCCTGCCGCCAAGCTTTTGAGTAGGATAATCGACTTGTGCCGCCATTACCCATTTTACCAATCATATCTAATTTTTCAATATGGGCTTGTACTAAGTTGATGTCAATTTCAGTCATCTTCTTCTCCTATCAACCTGATTTTGTGTTTTCATGCTCCTGTAGACCTTTTAAACTCTTCGACAAATTCCTCGGGAGATAAGGCGGGACGTGCCATTCCAAGCCCAAAAGAAAAGGCAAAAATATCCGGCACCTTCAAAAACGTTTGATGTAATTTTTCTTTTTCCAAAAAAACAGCCCGAGGATCGCCATCCAATAAAAGAGTCCCATCAAAAGTAACCAAAATACGTTTTGCATATTCTGCCGCTAACTCAATATCATGGGTAATGATAATAATCGTATGCCCTTTAGCATTAAGCTCCTGAAGCAACTTCATAAGTTTTTCCGTACGCGACTTATCTTGCCCGCCTGTGGGCTCATCTAAAATAATCACATCGGGCTTGATGGCCAGAACGGTGGCAATCGCCAGCCTTTGCCGCTCTCCGCGGCTTAAACTATGCGGATGACGCTGCTCCTTGCCTTCAAGTTCCATGATTTTTATTGCTTCTTTCGCATTTGCTTCAATTGTATCTTTAGGTAGACCTAAATTTTTCGGTCCAAAAGTAATTTCTTCCCAAACAGAAGCACAAAATATCTGATGATCCGGATTTTGAAACACATAGCCGACGGTAGCCGCCAATTTGGAAACCGGTGTAGATCTTGTATTCATTCCTTTGATCAGAACTCTGCCGCTAGTTGGTTGTAATAAGCCATTGAAATGCCTAACTAAGGTGCTTTTCCCTGATCCATTTTGCCCTAAAATAGCGATGAAATCCCCTTGATTGATTTCCAGGGAAATTCCCTTTAAAACCAACACTTCACTTTTACCATAAGCAAACTTCAAATCTTCTACCTTAATAATCGGCAATAATTTTTCCATAAATCGCAACTCCTTCCTCAACATTCATGGGAAGTTCAGTCGTTTTACTTAGACCCAATAAATGAAAGGTATCTAAATATGCTTGTGAAATTTGCGGCAACTTAATTCTTGCATCACCATACACTTTTTTGAAAAATTCTCTTGGCACCTCTTCATACTTAATTTCACTATCTCGTATTAAAATCATCCGATCAGCAATTTGCGCCAAGCGTGGCGGGTCATTTTCAACAATAATAATCGTAATCCCTGATTTTTTTAATCGATTTAAGACATCGAAAATTTCTTCTCTGCCCAACGGATCTAGTTCACGTGTCGGCTCATCAAGAATAAGAATTTCCGGTTTCATGGCAAGGACTGAGGCAATCGCTACCCGCTGCTTTTGTCCACCAGAAAGCTGATCCGATGCTTTATAACGATATGGAAGCATCCGCACAATTTCAAGCGCGTCGATTAATCGTGCTTCCATTTCCATCGGAGGTATCCCAAGATTCTCCATAGCAAATACGACATCGCTTTCAACATTGAGATTAAAAGATTGATTTTCCGGATCTTGCAGGACAACCCCAACCTTAGCCGCAATATCTTTTACTGTCATTTTCAAAGTATCCTGACCATCTACCCATACATTTCCTTCCATATGTCCGGGGATTAAGTGAGGAATCACCCCGCACATAGCCATACATAAGGTAGTTTTACTATCGCCAAGAATGGCCATACATTCACCTTTTTTTATGGTAAGGTTTATATTCTTTAATACAGGTTCAGCTTTTTTGCTATATCGAAAAGTTAAATTTTCAACTTTTATTACATCCATTCTTTTCACCGCCTTTTTTCATAAAATAGTAGATGTAATAATAAACGAAAAAGATGCTATGACGCTTAATACCATAACCGTTTTTTCACCGAGTGTTGCAGGCTTTAATTCCAAATAAAATGTTCTGTTGGTAATGCTGCCGAATGCCTTTAAGTCCATAGCCAAAGCAATAGAAGAAGAACGACGTAAACACATAATGATTAACGGTGTCATAAGCGGAATAATTTTAAAAGTCTTTACAATAAAATTACAACGATCGATATCATAACCGCGACATTTTTGTGCATTATTGATGGTACTGATTTCACTAATAATCAAAGGCAAAAACCGCAAAGCCAAGGTAAAAGCATAGGCATATTTAAATGGCATCCCCAAATCATACAGAGCGCGAGTCAATCTCATTGGATTCACAAGAGCAAAGAAAACCGTCATCGTTACTGCTAAAATAATGACACGAAGCATAATTGCAAGTCCTAAACTGACTCCTCTTTCAGACAAATGAACTGGATAGCCGCCAATCATGAAACTGACTATATCAGTCCCGCCTTGCGTCAATGCTTGAATTAAAGTGATAAAAAAACACAAGGGAATCACAAGACCAATGATTTTGATAATATTACCTGCCGGAATTCTTCCGGCCACTACGACAACTGCTAAAATTCCTAGCATGACTAAATAATTAGTTATATTTATCGTAGCAAAAGCTGCGAAAATTAAAGACAAACAACATACTCCGATTATTACCGGATGTTTTTCAGAAAGAGCCGTCTTTTGACCGGCCCTTGCTATAACAGCATAACTAGACATTATACAGCACCTTCTTCTCATTCAAATTATTCTTCAAAAAAACCTGCACCTTTTACTGTTTTTAACAAACCATAAAGCAGAAAAGGCGGAATCAATATCGTAATTACACCTTGAAAACTGTACATAGGAATTAATTTTTCCCAAGGTAATTTGAAATAAAAAATATGAAGAGGAATATAAGCTGCCGTAATCAAGAAAGTAGATAAAATGCTGTGAGCAAAACAATATTTTAAACTGACCGCATTTTTTACCAGTTTATTTGCCAATAATGCGGCAACTGCCTGCAAACCATTTGTAATAAAGAAAAAGGGAGCAATAGGGCTACTACCCGTCGCCGTGGAAATAAACGGATTAATTTCCGCAACAATCAACCCGGGAACAAGACCATACATTGCAGCCCCAAAACCGATGAGTGTAATAGAAATCACCCGACCGGAAACAGGAAATAGACCACCAAAAAACAGCGTGTCCAACCTTTCCCCAAATTGCATGAGAGCAATCATAGCCAGCGAAATCAACACGCCGCTGACAATTCCCTTTGTGTCAACACGACCAGGAACCGATTTAATAGACATTTTTGCTAAAGGAACATTATAGACTTCCATATCTTTTTCCACGTTCATCACCTCATTAATTATTTTGTTGACCCAGTCGCTACCAATAGATGCGAAATTAACATTCTCGAAACAAAAATCGGTTTTCTATAAAACACAGCCGCATTTTTCATAAAGTTCATATCAAAACCAAAACAATCGGCAATAATCGCCTGCGAATCCTGTACTATTGAATCATTTTCTATTACGTTAAACAAAGCCTGATGATCATTAAACGGACTTTCAACAATGACCTTAGCAACTCGGAACCCTCGCATAGACCATCTCTCGGCAGCTTCACTCGCTTGCCCTGGTGTCGGTACAATTACAGTTAATGAATCACCTGCCTTAAAAATACTCGCCACGCTATGCGCCAGAATCGTATTAGGTAAAAGCAAGGGAACTGAACTTTCCAACTTTGAAAAATCACCTGTACATAAAATCACAATCCACTCGGCCCCAGCTTTTATTGCCTTTTGAATTGCTAATTGCATATATGGCATGAGTTTGCCATGAGATACATATGCGGATTGACCTGTTCTTAATTTAACAATTAAATCGGATTCGCCAGGAATTGGAGCAATTCTTTGAATTTCTTCTATTGATAAGTCATCTAAAGCACCAATGTCGAGAATATGAAATGTATCACCACAGATTTTTTTAAAATCACCAATCACATCCTGTCGCGGCGACTGCCCGATAGAAAGAAACGCTACAGTCTTTTTCATTTGCAAACGATTGTCCCCTTTACTTCGTTTTATATTCAATATATATAGTCAAAAAGACTTCACTATCAAAATAGCGAAGTCTTCGTTGACTTACTAATTATCTATGAGGAGAAACTAACTGTCCCCAAGCCTTATTCTCTTCGGAAACCACACCATCTTTCATGACAACCTTGCCTCGAATAACCGTCATAGTAGGTAAACCAGTTAATGTCCAACCATCATAGACTCTGGCAATATCTGATGATTTAGAATAACCTTTTTTTCGATCAACAACAAATTCTTTCTCTAAATCTACCATGACAAAATCAGCATCTGCCCCAACTTGAATCGCACCTTTTTGTGGATATAAGCCAAAGATTTTTGCCGGATTGGTACTGATCAGTTCAATTACTCTTTGTAAGGTTAGCTTCCCTTGTTTCACCGCTGTTAACATAAGTGGAAGCCGCAAATCAATACCAGGAAAGCCTGCTGGAGCAACAAAAATATCTTTATAGCCAGTTTCTTTTTCCGCCGTCAAAAATGGCCCATGATCACTACCAATCGTATCTACCGTGCCATCTTGCACATATTTCCATAATTCGTCAACAATTTCTTGTTTTCTTAGCGGCGGATTACATTTGGCAAAAGGACCAAACTCCTCTAATGCTTCTTCATTTAAGAATAAATAATGCGGACAAGTTTCTAAATATACTTCCCGGCCACGGGCTTTAGCCTGTTTTACCAATTCGGCAGCCGCCCCTGTAGAAATATGACACAATTGTACCCGAGTTCCTATTGTCTCTGCTAAACAAAGCACTTTAGCTACCGACTCAATTTCAGATATCGGCGGACGGGATTCGGCATGATCGACCCCCTTCACCTTCCCTTGAGCCCGAAGCCTTTGGATTTGATCCGCAATAATATCATTATTTTCGGCGTGAATCGCTAATATTTTACCTGTTTTAGCAACCTCTTGGAATCCAGTATAAATTTTAGCATCATTAGACATGGTTAAACCTTCAAACTCTTTATCACGGCCTTCGGGCGGTTCGTGGAAAAACGTTTTAAAGGCAATAATGTCCTCTTGGGCAACTTTTGAAATTTCTTCTAGCTTATCAGCGCCTGCAGCACCGAAAAAAGCAAAATCAACTAAAGATTGGCGATTGGCAATTTCAATTCTTCTTTTGAGTAATTCCGGTGAATAAGGTGGGGGACAAGAAATTGGATGTTCACATACAGTAGTAACACCCCCTGCTGCTGCTGCCATACTACCTGTCATAAAAGTTTCCCGTTCATTTTTGCTTGGATCCCGAAAATGAACGTGTGGATCAACACCACCTGGTAAAAGATGCTGTCCATGACCGTCAATCATTTCTTTGGCTTGCGGCAAAAAATCATCAGAAGCTATTGCAATAATTTTGCCATCTTTTACGGCGACTCCAGAATCAATCACCCCCTGCTCGGTATATAATCGAATATTTTTAAATACTAAGTCTGCTATCATGATCCCATCTTCCTCTCCCAATGAACTCCATATATTAAATTGTAACAATAAACTTTTGTAACCGATTTAACGCTTCTTCTAATGACTCATAAGAACTGGCATAAGATAATCGTAAATATCCCTCGCCACTTGTTCCAAAGGCACTCCCTGGTACCATAGCCACACCCGTCTTTTCTAAGATAAGCTGTGCTGCTTTCACCGAGCTTATCCCCAAAGCCTTGCTATCAAAAAATAAATAAAAAGCTCCAGGCGGCGTATGACATTTAAACGGTAACATTGCATTAATGCCAGCAACGACTAAATCACGACGGCGTTTCAATTCATCTCGCATCAACCAAACCATATCTTGTGGACCTTCCAGGGCTGCTATAGCACCAAATTGTGCAAAAGTATTGGCACAAGTAGTGGTATATTGATGCACTCGAATCATACCACTTACAATTTCCGATGGAGCAGCAATATACCCAAGTCGCCAACCATCCATTGCATAAGCTTTCGAAAAACCATTCAATACAATGGTTCTTTCCAACATTCCCGGCAAGGAAGCGATGCTGATATGTTCTTGTTCGCCATAGTTTAGATATTCATAGATTTCATCAGACAAGACCAGAAGATTGTTCTCTACAGCCAACCGAGCAATATCAGCTAAGGTTTTTTCTGAAAATATGGTTCCAGTAGGATTGTTTGGTGTATTAATCACAATCATTTTTGTTTTATTTGTAAGAACTTTTTTAAAATCGTCTACTGTTACTTGAAAATAATTTTCGGATTTCAATTGAACAACAACTGGAACTGCGCCGGCAAGTTTAGCACAGTAACGATAGTGAGCCCAAGCCGGTTCCACAATAATCACTTCATCGCCCGGATTCAGATTTGCCATCATGCTTAAAGCGACACCTTCATTAGCACCAATGGTTACAATAACTTGTGACTCTTGATAAGTTAAGCCATTCTTTTCATATAACTTCTTTACAATGGCCGACCGCAAACGTTCCAATCCATAATTAGATGTGTAATGAACCTGACCACTCTGCAATGCTTTAACAGCGGCCTCCTTAATATGAACAGGCGTATCAAAATCCGGTCTGCCAACACAAAGATTAATAATATTCTTACCCTGTTTGCTAAGTTCTGCAACTTGCTCAAACACCTTACGTATGCCGGAAAAAGGAATTTCATCCATTCTTTTTGCTAATTTATACTCCAAGCTCTTCACCTCACAATAAATAAAAAGCGCCTCAAGGAAAATTCCTCAAAGCGCCATTGCTTTAAAATCAATTACTTTTTATGAACTTCAAATTACTTTGAATATGAATTAAGTATATCCCTTCCTTGTTATGGTGTCAAATGATATAATAACATATATATTATGATTTTTATTCATATCTTGATTTTGAAAAATATGATTAGATAAGGTGAGCACATGAATAGCAAAGAATTACAGTATATTATAGAAATATCAGAAGAACAAAGTATATCCAATGCCGCAAAAAAGCTATTTGTTTCCCAATCTACACTTAGCCACTCCCTAAATAAAATTGAAGAAAAACTTGGTACACCATTATTTGACCGATCAACAATTCCATTAAAGCTCACTTATGCCGGAAAATTATTCGTAGATACAGCGCAAAAAATAGTAACACTCAATAAAGAATTGTATCAACAAATTCAAGATGTGGCTGATTTTAAGCGCGGCTCCTTTACCATTGGCGTAACCCATCTAGCCGAACGTTATTACTTACCATTGGTATTGCCACATTTCCGCAAAAAATATCCTGGAATTGATATCATCATTAAAGTGGCTAGTTTAGCCAAATTAGAAATATTACTTCTAAAACGCATGGTTGACTTTTCCATTATTATCCCCTTTGCGAATCCTGATATCGAATACAAACCCATTTTTAAAATGGACATTCTCCTAGCTATCCCTATTGATCACCCTTTAAACAAGAAAAATCATTATGCTGGTCACCAATATCCGGAACTAGATTTAAAAGAACTGGCAAATGAAGAATTTATCATTTTACAACAGGGCCGAAAGTTAAGAGAAACTGCCATCACCGCCTGCAAAGCTGCTGGTTTTACTCCCAAGATTGCTTTAGAAGTTTCGAATTTAGATACAGCTCATGCATTAGTCGCGGAAGGCTATGGTGTAACCTTTTTACTTGACGTCATTACCTATAATGCACCAAGAAAAGATAGAGTCGCTTACTTTCGAATAAAAAACTCTCAACTTCACCAAACCTTTTGCTTAGGCCATTTAAAAAATAAATATCTACCAAAGGTCGTTGATGAATTTCTCAATGCAAAAAAGATTTTATAAGGCACAGGAAAAATCAGAGCCCTCTTTATCAAAAAAATGTATCCTCGTAACTTCTGCAATATGTAAAAACGGAAGTCCGGCAGCCGCTTTTATTCTTGATGCTACTAAATGCATGGTATTTGTAGCAAGGATTATGAAATCAGCTCCGCCAGCTTTGAGTGATAACGCCGCTTCGGCAAGAATTTCGCCGGCTTTTTCCCAATTGCCGTTTTGATGAACGTCTTTTATATCCTGATATTGAACATTGTATAAGATACACTTCGCACTGTGATAACCACCGAGTTTTTGATTTATATACCTGTTTAATTCGAGATAGTACGTTACTGAAGATTCCCAACTCATCCCACCAATAATTCCAATTGTTTTCATTGAAACACTCATTTTCATCGCACTCCACTAAATAATTTAGTAAATATAATTTGCTATTAACTTCACTACATCACTTCTTCGCATAAAATTACTATTACCCCGTTCAATCATTTTTTTGCTTAGCCCGAAATTTTCTCACCTTCATCAAACTCGCACATTTATCATCGCACCATCGTTTGGTGCGACTTTTAGTTTCATCATAAAAAAACCATTTACAATCTGGATTCTCGCAAATTTTAATGCGTTTGTTATCACCATATTCAATTAATTCAACAAAAGAAGCAGTTATTTCAACTATAATCCAGTTCCAATCAAAAGATAACGGCTGTATTGTTATTCGGAATCCATGTTCCCCTTGTTCCATCGTCCTTCGGAAAGTTGATATTGTTAGATAGTGATTTATTCTTTCGATAGCCTCTAACGCTATTGAATTCTCTCTAGTATAATCCTCTAGGACTTTTGCTAGAAATGTACGCAATTCTAATAACTCCTCTATTGTCTCTACTGAAGGAGTTATTTCTACATGCAACTGACGTATTTCGAAGAATTTCTTAAGCAACGTGGGGTCCACTAATATCTCCTTATTAAATTTGTGAGTAAGATACCATCGCGTATTTAAAAAGTCCAGACAGAGTTTTTTCACTATTGTAACTCCTTATATAGTTATTGACGGTTACATGTCAAGGCGTTATACTCATTATAACATCGTAACTGTCATTATTAAAAATGGAAGTTACATTTTATTTAGGAGGAATTTGCATGAATCTACTGGAAAAAACATTATTTACAAAACTAGAGCAAAATGGCTGCAAAGGAACAACCGTGCCTATCCGTTATCTTTATAATCTACAGCAGGAAATGGTAGAGTTAAATCAATCTAAGATTCTAAATAATGATCTTATATACAAATATTTGAACGGATTTCAATATGAATACTCTACTGTACTAACAAATGCACAATCCATCATCGTCGTGGCAGTACCACAGCCGATTACGATACTTCGCTTTACATGGCGAGAAAAAAAGCAACAAATCGCTGTGCCACCAACCTACATATATACGGAATCAGAAAAACTTGTATCACATATCGTTGAAAGTGAGTTAAAAAGAAAAAATTTTTCCATGGTTCGCGCAAAAATCCCGTTGAAACTCCTTTCAGTTAGAAGTGGACTCAGTCAATACGGTAGAAACAACATTTCCTACATTAACGGTATGGGAAGCTTCTATCGACTAATCGCTTTAGCAACAGATATGCCAAGCAACTCTAATACCTGGCAAGACATACAAAGAATGCCGGACTGTCAGAACTGCAGGGCTTGTTTAAATAGTTGCCCTACAAACTGTATTGACACAAATAGAAATATTATCCATGCAACAAAATGTCTTACATATATCAATGAATCTTCTGAACCATTCCCTGATTGGATCAACAATAACTGGCATAACGCTTTAGTAGGATGTATGCGTTGTCAGCTAGCATGCCCTCAAAATAGGGATTACAAGCTAATAAGAAATTTTGAAGAGACTTTGACTGAATCCGATATAGATGTACTACTAAACGAAGATGATTTTACAAAATTTCCAAAAGCTACCCGTAACACGCTAGAAAAATCGAATCTAACTGATTATGAACCCACTATTCTCCAAAGAAATCTTAGAGCATTACTCTTATGAATACATCTATTTCCCAGCAATAGTAATAACCACTTTATTCAAACGGATATTTTATTCCCCATTGATTTCGAACTTCATCCATTATATTCAGGACGTCCATGGATAATCCCAATTCGTCTGCATTGCTTGCATGCAAAATACTGTTATTCATATCTTCAACTTCATATGCTAATGCTTTTGAAGCTTCGCCGACTTCTATAACTTCTACTTTTCCATCCAGATAATTAATAATAGCTTTAGATGCTCTTGGAAAATCGTCTACAGTTATAAATCCTAATTCGCCTGCTATAATACCCCGCTTTGGCATTTTTGCTCTCATGGTTAGCGAAATTACCGCCATTTCATCTGCAGAATTTTTCAGTATTATACCTGATTGCTCGTCTACCCCCGTCTCAAATTGTTTCACAGTAGTCAATACTTGATTGGGTTGATTAGAAAGAAAATATCTAGTAAAAGACAGCGCGTAAGTTCCTATATCAAGAAGCGCACCTCCCGCTAACTCCTTACTAAAAAAACGATTAGTAACATCATATTCTTTGTGGCTTCCAAAGGATACCTGAATCATTTTAAGCTTTCCAATTTGTCCAGAGCGAACAATCTGACGTAATTTTTTATATAGTGGCATATGATAAACAGTCATAGCCTCTGCAACTATCAAGTTTTTCTGCTTTGCTAAATTAACAATTTCCCTTAATTGCTTACTATTTACAGTAATTGCTTTTTCACATAATACATGTTTATTATTTTTAAGACTCTCTATTATATACTCATAATGATTACTGTGCGGCGTTGATATATATACTACATCAATTTTATCATCCTTTAACATTTCTTGGCAGTCACCATAAATTTTTTCAATATTATATTTATTTGCAAATTTCTTTGCCTGTTCAAACTTTCTTGCTCCTACAGCATATATACTATGATTAACTTCCAGGATAGCTTTTGCAAAATCCGCTGCAACTGTCCCGGGTCCTAATATTGCCCATTTGATGTGATTCATATTTCCTCCTCATAGCTTAATTTTAACAAAGATCAGCTATTTATTTTGTCTGCTTAGTCCAAGCGGATTCCCTTATCGTTCAACTGTTAAAATTTTTACCCCCAAAAGTAAATAAATTCCACCACATACTTTGTTCATAATAGTCACCCTATTTCCCTGCCGGAGAAAATTTGTCAAACCAGCTGAGAAAAAGGCGAGTATTAAGCACCAAAGAGTACCGGTTGTTACGAAAGTTATTCCAAGGAGTATAAAAGGTAAGATACCATAGCTATTTTCTAAGATGATAAACTGAGGAAGAAAAGACAAAAAAAACAAAGCAACCTTAGGATTCAGTACATTGGTTAGAAGCCCCTGCAAATAAATATTTTGATTAGACATGACTTTTACATTAGGTGAAGCTAGCGTACTGTTTTTTGCAAGCAAAGTCGTAACGCCTAAATAGGCAAGATAGAAAGCACCAGCTAACTTGACAATGGTAAATGCAAAATAAGATTGAGCTAGGATGACAGATAGTCCTAATGCTGCAAGCAAGGTGTGAACTAAACCGCCTGAACTAATACCTAATGCAGAATAAATACCCGCCCTACGACCTTGTGATATGCTACGACTCAAAACATATATAGTGTCTGGCCCAGGAGTTAGGTTAAGGATGATACCCGCAAGTAAGAATATTTCATAATGAACTATTCCAAACATGGTCATTCCTCCCTTATCACTTCTTTATTACTTATTCTATGAGCAATAGGAAATACGACATGAATAGATCACAGTTAAAATTAGACTATTTCCTCCAGCATATTCATTGACTATATTAAATGTATTATTAATAGATTCTTGATTAAAATACATTGTTAACCCTTCAAGGTCTTTTTCATTATACGATATTGTCCGAGTTAGACACGTTCCCTGCGCGGTTATGGATACTTTTGTTTCAATTCTATTACTCATAAATACCTCTGCTTCCAAGCTACGACATTATATACTGCATTTTTACCAATTATCCTGCACTACATTTCAAAAAATATATATCATGGTAGAAAAGAACGTAGCAATTTGCGTCCAACATCTCCCGAAGAACAAGCCTTAAATTTATATCGGTATTGCTGAGTAAAAAGACCAGAAGCATCTCAATAATCTGAGATAGTTCTGGCCTTTTCAATTTTATCTAGAACAAAAAAAGGTTGCTTTATGATATGGATATAATATTTATCATCATTTTTCTATCCTAGCTAATATTAAATGTTCCAGGGCGACTAAAGGTGGTGACAACCATTTATCACGGTGAAAAAGCATCTGGGCTTGAATTGGAATATCTGGACCATTCCAATTCAGACTAACCAGTTCGCCACGTTTTAGCTCTTCTGCTACGACAATTTCAGGTAACAGGGACACACCTAGATCATTTTTAACGCATTGTTTAATCGATTCAAGACTGCCAAACTCCAAAATTGTATTAGCCTTTACCTGCTCCTTCTCCAACAAACATTTCAAATCTATCGGATATCCACAATACCCTTCCGGTAAAAGAAGTGTTTCACCAGTGAGATCTTGCGGTTCTACTATGGGCGAAGCCGATAGTTTATGATCCGGTGATGCAATAAATACAGTTTCTCCACGAAACAACGTATTTTGTCGCAATTGCTTCTGTCCCGATTCGTCGTTAAGGCCGAAAGCAACGTCAATAATATCTTGCTGCAACCACTGCGGAAAATCAACACAATTACCAACTTTAATATTTATTTGGACGTTAGGATGAAGTATTCTATACTCTTTCAACAATGGTGGCAGCCAAAATGCACAAAGTGTCTCTGCAGCTCCTACCATTATGGAGCCCGAAAGTATTTCATCGTTACTGAATAAGCTTTTGAGTTCTTTGGAATCCCTTACCATGCGTTCAGCAAAAGGTAAAAGCGTCTTTCCCTGTTCCGTCAAAAATACTTTTCTGCCAATTCTTTCAAAAAGTTGTGCACCAAGATATTCCTCAAGACTATGAATTTGCTCTGATATAGTCGACTGAGAATAATTGAGATTCCGGGCGGCTTCTCCAAAATTCAGCAGCCGTGCAGCAACAATGAAGGATTCTAATTGCTTTATATACACATCATCACATCCATCGGAATAATCGATTGTTTCATTCTAAATAATCGTCTTATCAAAATATTACATTCATGATAAGATATATTTAACTTTTTTGCAATAACAATTTTGATTTACAAAAGGAGGATAAATTATGCGACAGCAAGTTGAGCTTAGGAAAAGTATTACCTGGATTCAAGGGTCAGCTTTGACAATTGGAGCTGTCCTTGGAGCCGGTATTCTAGTCCTTCCGGCTATAACAGCCACCATGGCTGGTCCGGCGTCACTCATTAGTTGGATTTTGATGGGACTTCTTTCGTTGCCAATGGTTATCGTCATTGCATTAATGTCATCGCGATTTCCCGATTCGGGAGGAATCGCCACCTATGTGCGTCAAGGATTTGGTAACAAAGCCAGTCACATTACCGGAGTCCTCATGCTGACAGCCATGCCTTTTGGTATGCCTGTTACTGCATTAATAGGTGCCCATTATCTTGGAAGCGTTTTGGGTTGGTCGTCAGCAGGCATACATATTGCTGCCGCAGGACTTTTAATGATTGCTATTATACTTAACTATAGAGGTATTGAACTATCTGGTCATACACAAGTTTTTGTTGTTTCCTCTATCCTCTTTATTCTCACCATAGCTATTTGCTCAGCTATTCCTAACATTCATTTTTCAGCATTTACACCGTTACTTCCTCATGGATGGTTCCCGGTAGGTCAAGCAATGTCTCTTTTATTCTTCGCGTTTATTGGTTGGGAAATGATTGGAAATTTAGCTGAAGAATTTAAGAATCCCTTGAAAGATATTCCCTTAAGTCTAGGGGTTTCCGTATTACTAGTCAATGTATTATATTTAGCTGTAGCTTTCGTTACAGTAGGAACCAATGTTTACCAGTCCCAAGCACCTCTCACCTCAATGATAACACTTGTAGCATATCGTTGGGGAAATATAGCAGGAATCTTAGTAGCATTCTTAGGGTTCATCGTATGCTACTGTCCTGTTCATACTTTCATCGCAGGTTTTTCTCGCCTTGTATATGCACAAGCACGTGATGGAATTTTTCCTAAACAATTCGGTCGATTACATACACGTTTTCAGACTCCTTACATAGCGTTACTTGTGTTTGCACCGATTTATTTAATCACTCTTTTATTAAGTTATAATCTTTCCTTGAATCTAAAATCATTGATCAATATTCCCTGTGCAAACTTTCTTGCCGTATACACGCTTGGAATGATAGCCTCAGCTCGTGTTCTCCCTAGCAAATTAGGTAAGGTACTCGCCTGGATTAGTGCCCTTATGTCAGGCATCATATTTCTATTTTCAGGATGGTTTACACTTTTCCCTATAGTCGTATCACTGTTGGTTATCTGCCAACAGCGCCGGAGCAAAAATAAACAGACGGCGACGATGAACAACTGACATACTACGACTTACCAACAAGATTAGGTTTAAATAATTACGCCCTGCTGAGTGGAATGTTTTGGTTTTATTGCTTTAGGAAAATGCATATTTTAGTATAAGAATGGAGGTGGGGCTAATTCTGTATGCTATTATATTAATTCTAGCAGGTATTGGCTCGTTAATATGTGGATTACTTTGTATGCGTTTTGGTCTAAAACAAATACTTTCAAATAAAATAAGATACTTTTTTACACAAATAACAGTAACTCCATGGCGCGGATTTATTGTTGGTATACTAACTTCAGCTCTTCTGCAGAGCAGTACAGCAGTATCACTCATAACAATTGGGTTGGTTAGTGCCAATTATTTAACCTTCTATCAGAGTCTGGGCATAATTCTAGGTGCTAATGTCGGTACGTGCACTACCGTTCAATTGATGGCTTTATCCATTTCAAAAAGTTACCTTGTTCCCTTGTTGGTCCTCTGTATAATAGTGATGCTTATCGTCAAAAAGTTACGATATCCGGCAATAGCTATAGCAGGATTAATTTTCATGTTTCTGGGGCTAAATATTTTATCAAGTGCAGTTAATGAAATTTCGCAAATTGATAGCATCGTTCAGAATCTATTAGCTGCCAAATACAATCCTATGTATGGGATCATCGGAGGAATAATAATCACTCTCTTATTTCAATCAAGTAGCGCAGCAACTGGAGTACTAATAGTTTTCGCTGAAAAAGGTCTAATAGACCTGACAACTGCAGCCTATGTTGTTTATGGAAATAACATAGGTTCTTGCATATCTTCAGTTATAGTTGGCGCGACTTCCCCCCTCGCTGCAAAACGGGTAGCAGTTGCACATATTATGCTAAATATTTTGGGCGTCTTAGTATTTTTACCCATTACCAATTTATTAACAACTTCTATATCTTATATAGCTTCGGATTTTGCCGGGCAAATTGCGCTTATACACACAGTTTTTAACATCCTATGCTCGCTAATTGTTATGCCCCTTATAAAACAATATGCAAATTTAATTATTTTCTTAGTTTCAAAATAAAATCATAATTACAACTGTATTCAGCTAAAAACAAAACTAGCATCGTATAAAAAGCGATGCTAGTTTGCGTAATACTTAAAACCTGTATTATTGATGACCGTGACGAAACCAGTTTGTAGGTCCTTTTTTATAGTTGCATTTGGCTATTTGTTAGGATGTTTAGGACTTCCTTTCGTTAAATAAAATTCACTCTTCTTTCTTATGTGCTGCAGGTGCAGTATGAAAAAACATTCGTATAGCCCACAAAAGTATAATAGCCCCTACAGTACTTGAAATGATTGATCCAATAGTACCATACACGGCGATACCCATAAATTTAAATGCATAGCCACCAATGAAAGAACCTACAACACCTGTTATAAGGTCGCCCCAAATCCCAAAACCGCCTCCACGTGAAATCAAGCCAGCTAACCAACCAGCAACTATTCCAATGAATAAAAACCAAAGCATTTTTTTACACCTCCTTGTAATATTATTCCCAATAAAATCATTTTTATTGGGAACAAAACAAAAAAAATCATGGATGGCGATAAGTCGGCAATGAACAATTACGGGACCTCTGCGCCCGATTTTCACTATAATAGAAAAATAATAGCACTTGATAAAGTGTAAAATGATGGTACAATTGTTATTAAATATAATATATTCATTTATGTGAGCAAAGACGCCCAAAACACTATTGTTGTTTTATGCGTCTTTTTATGTTTAGAGGAGATTTCACAAAGTAACATCTCCCTACCCAGAAAGATTGTCTGTTTTAAATTATATCTTAGCAGTCATCTTTTGGAAAGAGCACAACAAGGAGGTCTATTATGTTAAACATTGAATCAGAGATCAAAATTATGGACATCTGCACATTGAAACGGCTCCCACCACCTCAACCTGTAAGCAACATCAACTCTGAGTACAATCTTTTTAAAACAAAGGAGACTGATATGCATGCTTCAGGACAAAGCCCTCATGGGAGTGATTCTGGCGGTATTTTTAATGATGATTGGAGTGGGTATGATCGTTGCGATACTCCCACAACGAATCGTCAACTTGGATGGTAACGGACAATCGGTTGGATATCTAGCATCAGCCTTTGCCTTTTCGTATATACTTTTCCAAATTCCTATCGGCAATTTGTCAGATAGGTTAGGCTTCAAGCCGTTTCTTCTTTTGGGTTATTCTTTATGTTGTATAGCTGGATTGGCGTTTTTCTTTGCACCTAACTCCAGCATGATTTTTTTTGCTCGGGTTCTTCAAGGAATTGGCGAAGCACCGATTTGGGCATTAGCCCCAGCATTGTTATCACTAAAATTCCCTTTATCCAAAGGGAAAGTAATGGGTTTGTATAATGCTGCTATCCATTTTGGCCTTACTTTAGGGCCACTTCTTGGCGTAGTATTAGCAAATTTATTAGATAGCAAAGAAATCTTTCTAGTTTACTCTGTTAATTGTTTATCGGGTGTAATTGTAATTTATTTTTTGCTGGAAACTATCGCAAAAAAAGAGATAGAAACAATAACTCCGTTAACTTTACAAGACATACTGAAACTAGTAAAACAACAACAGACGTTAATCGCCTTGCTTGGAATTACCATTTACGGGGCGGGATATGGTATCTTTCTCACAACAATCCCTGCATTTTTATTGCAAGAAAAAGCTTTTAGTGCATTTGACATTGGAATATTTTTTTCGTTGTTTTATGCAGCTATAAGCCTTTCGCAAGTTATCACCGGTCCCTTATCAGATAAATTCGGTCAAAGTATATTTATGATTTTAGGATTGTTTATCGCTGCTATTGGAATAGCGATCACACCAGCCTTTGAATTTCCGCTAATTTTTTTGGTGCTCACAATAGGGAGTTTGGGAATGGGCATTTTTTACCTTGCCTCTATGGCCTTTTTGAATGAAAGTACCCCCAACTCATTGAAGGGTACTATTTCGGGAGCGTATTATCTTTTTTGGGGTGCTGGTATGTTTTTCGGTCCTCCGATTATAACTCAAATAGCAACCTCTATCAGTTTTCAGACGTCAATGACTTGTTATTCTCTCCTCATGCTTTTAGTCGCAATTGTAATGTTGAAAATGTGGGGATGGAAAACAGCGATTAAATAGCTTTATAAGCCAACCATAGCAGCGAAGTTTCATCTGAGTATTACTAAAAGGAAACCCCTAAATTCAAGGGTTTCCTTTTACATGTCATTAACTTCATTACATGCCACGCTGCTTAATCAAACCGCGAGCCATCCGAATAATTTGACCAATGTTTATTTAATGTCCAGCACCGCTTAAGTTCAATCCTATTGCGCCTATTATAATGAAACTTAAAAAAATAATTTTGCTTATCGTGCATGTTTCTTCAAAAAATACTACACCTATTGTCGCAATTAAAGCTATTCCAATACCAGACCATATAGCATATGCAACTCCAACCTCCATTTTCTTTAAAGCGAAGGAAAGCATAGTTAAACTTAAAATATACAAAATTAACATTGGAATAGCATATATCATTTTTGTAAATCCATCAGACCGTTTCATTAAAGTTGTGCCACAAACTTCTAGCAATATAGCTATACCTAAAAATGTCCACTGCATCTACTCAGCTCCCTTAATTTAGAGTTTCCCTATGAGCTTTGGGATAAAATACAACGGATACAGAACTAAATATAAATTGGAAATCCACCATGACAAATCAAAATCTAATCTAAGTATCCAAAATGCTATTGCTTGTAACCCAGAGCAAAAAGTTAAAACTAATGAAATTAAGGATACTGCTTCCCATTTAACATTCTTTTTATAAAAATAGAGAGACATGAGTCCTGAAATTGAAATGACTTGGAGATTCACCTGACATTTACCTGCAATTATAATAATCTTTCATATAACCAATTCCTATTAATATGTACAGCTTTCTCGGGACACAATTCATGGCAACAAAAACAACGGATGCATTTTTCTGCATTTAATACCGGCCTATGGTTTACCATGTT
Organism: Pelorhabdus rhamnosifermentans; assembly: GCF_018835585.1. Lineage (NCBI taxonomy): Bacteria > Bacillati > Bacillota > Negativicutes > Selenomonadales > Sporomusaceae > Pelorhabdus > Pelorhabdus rhamnosifermentans. Next base: position 132,888 of record NZ_JAHGVE010000003.1, on the reverse strand, counting down.
AATAGCTTTGGGTGGACAACTCTCCGCGCACAAGCCACATGAAATACATATATTATAATTAAACACTGGCTTAGGCCGCATATTGTTTAAAATAAAATTCTGGATGAATTTTGGAACCCCTTTTACACCTAATCCTCCTAGTGTATTGGCACTTTGAGTAGCTGGGTATTTAAATGGTTCTATCTTAATTTCTTGCCATTGTACACCTTTAATTTCGATGTCCTCCCAATGGCTGCTGAAAATTGCTCTCTTCTTGGCTTCAATCATTGTTGGAACAGCCTCCGGCTTCAGGCCGATTGTGCTAATTGCCGCAAAGTCCACGGCGTAAGGATTTTCAGAAGCGAAAATAAGGCCGACATGCCGCTTATCCCCTGCTGCCGGACCATCACCTTCCATCCCCTCCACAGCATCAATTATTGAGAAAACTGGCCTTACATATTCACATATGTCCACCAACATTGCCGCAAAGTTGTCTACATTATTCATTTTCAGATGGTAATCAATTTTAGTACGCCCAGGGATTACGCCAAATAGATTTTTTACCGCTCCCGTATAAGTCATCATCGCGTGAGTTTTCAATTTAGCGGCTGATACAACAAAATCAACATCATTTACGACTTTGATGATTTGCATGCTCTTTACATTTTTAGCCGCCTTATTAACTACTTCAATCGTAGAAGTATCATAGTTTAATTCGCAGCCGGTTTTAGTTGCCACATCGACCATTCCCGTTATCTCATAAACTGACTTCAAGCGTTTTTCATCAAAGTTTAAGGCCGAACCAGGACTATCACCAATAATCACTATGCATCCCATTTCCTGCAAATAGCTTACTATTGCCTGCACTACGCTAGGATGAGTCGTAATAGCATCTTCAGGACTGTTTCCTCGTAAAAGATTAACCTTGACTAAAACTTTGGTTTTAGATTTTATTTTTCGTTTTATTTCTGGCATTTCATCAAGGCACTGGAATACTGACTTTTCAACATTATTATATTGATAATTGGTGCATCTGGCTATACTGACCTTATTCATTCTAATCCCCCTCGCTTAAATTGATATTAATTACAGACACCCCTAATTTTACTATGATATTTATTATAGTTATTAAATTTCATAACTATCGAAATTTTAAACAAAAAACTTAAGTCTTGCGTAATTGCTCAATAAAAATCTTATTCACTTCTGCTATGGTTTCTTCTTTGACCTTAGCAGACAGATATTTTCCTTTCCTTTCCGTCGTGATCAATCCAGCATTCTCAAGCTCCTTGATGTGGTGTGAAATAGTAGGTGCACCAAGCTTGAGCAAATTGATCATATCAGTAACAAAACATTCGCATTCACAACCTGTTTCAAAATCCGCCTCACGTTTTTCAGCAATTTTAAAAAACAATTCTAAGCGTTTCGGATGAGAAAGCGCTTTTAAGACTTTTGCCAGCTTTATTGTATCCATCACATTTTCTTCCTTCCAGATACGATATTACGTTTTGATAATATTCGAATTAATAATAACCTTTTTTACTTTCCCTTGTCAAGGCACTTTCAGTATTATTATCTTATTATCTCTTAAAAACAAAAATATTACTTTATGAAAATGAATATTACTCTTCTTGACTATAAGAAATATATGCACGCTCAGCACAACTTTGTGAATAACTAAGAGGTAATTCTTCAAAATCTACAATGAAAAGTCCAGGGGCTTTCTCTAGATCAAGCGCAATAATTTTATTGATGTCGTTATCATCTTGACTGGACGTAATGCGAACGATTGGGGTAGTCTTGTCTTTTATGTCAATACCAAGAATCACGCCACATTGCTGGTTATTAAGCCGCACCCTTTTTCCAATAGGATAGATAGCAACATTCTGGTTAAACTTGTCTATGATAACTGGATTAAAATATTCTCCTGCAGCTTTGTTCAAAATCGCAGTTACATAATATACAGGTGTAGGCAGGCGATGAGGCATCCCCACGATTAAACGTTCATAGACATCGGCGATACTGATAATTTGGGCATATTGGGAAATAGCGTCCCCCTTAAGCCCCATTGGGTAACCGCTACCGTTCCAGCGTTCGTGATGCTGGAAGCAGGCGCTAAGAACGTTGGCTGATAAAGTATAATTCTTCCGTAGGATCTCCAAAGAGTAAAATGGATGCCGCTTGTACTCTTCTCTTTCATTTCTTGTTAATTTATAGGGAAATTGCCGCGCTACGTTCTTAGAAAATTTAATTTTTCCAACGTCGTGAAGTATCGCTGCCAAGCCCAGCTCATTTAACTGGTTCGCATCATATCCCATAGCAATACCGGTCATAATTGACAAAATACAAGTATTTACAGCATGTGAAAACATATACCCCTGTTTACGGCGTATGTCCAAAAGATTAATCATATCTTCCGGCTTATATTCAAGTTGATTAATCCACTCAGTGACAAGCTTTTTTACTCTATCGAGGTTTACCCCTTTCCCAACATTAAAGTTATTAATTACTTCTCGTGCAGTACCAATGGCTTCTTGTCTATATTTCGTACCATAGAAATCTTCTTCAATCTCAACTGTATTTTGAATTTGTGGGTCTCCCACAAATAAAGATGTAAAACCTTTTTTGCGAAGATACTCAATGTATCTTTCTTTCATTACTATGCCCTCATGAAGTAAAACCGTACCATCGTCTGAAATGAGTGGCTGTGATAAATACATACCTGGCTGTATTTGATCTAAAGTTACGCTGTGCATAAAAATCCCCCCGCGATAAACATGCTATCAATTACTTCTATTATATATATCGAAATATAAATGAAATACTTAAAACCCCAGGGGAAAGTAAAATAAATACTCTTCTATCCAGTACAATGTTAAATACAAACAGATTGGCATGCCATTACTTTTGGGCACAAAAATAAGGCAGTACGAAAGCTCACAGAGCCTTGTACTGCCATCCCAAAACTCGCCATGTTCTTTTATAATCCTGAATGATCGCACCGTAATGCCTCCTATCCAAGACAGCCTAAGGATTAATCACTGAACACATTCTCCCACCGTTCTTCTACCAAAGCGCTCTTCCATGTATTGCTTTCAACTTGTTCGGTTGGTATAAACCCGAAACTTTTGTATAAATGCCGTGCAGCCTTTAAATCCTGAAATGTCCACAAGTACACTTGACTGAACTTTTTCTGCTTACAATAATCCATAGCTATTGTCATTAGCTGTCGGCCTAATCCTGTGCCGCGATATTTCGGCTCTATTAAAAACCACCTCAGTTGGGCTGTACTTTTGTCTGTACGGACAATTGCAATAAAACCAACAATTTGGCTACTATGCTCTGCTACCCAAACTTCCCCTTCAGGCTGCTCATCAATATATTTTGTTAGGCTATCAAGCACATACCGCTCAAAAGTTCCACCAAGTCCATATTCCTTTTCATAAAGGACACAATGCCTATACGCTATATACCCAGCTTCACCGGGTTTCAGCGTACGTATAATAAAGTTCTTATCCTGCTTTTTATCCAAAATGATTCTTATTGCAACCATGTGACTAATAAGATTTTGCTGTTCTTGGTCTGTTAGTTTTTCGAGAATCTTGCTAGCTTGCATTGTCGAATCATCGTAAAGCTTATGAACAGTATGACGCCCCTTATCAGTTAGAGATAACACATGGGCACGTCCGTCTGTCGATGATTTAGATTTAATAACAAGTTTTCCCTGTGTAAATTTCAAAAGTATGCGACTTAAGTACCCTGGGTCAATCTGCAGCAGCTTTGTCAAATCACTTGCAGTACACTGATCAGCAATATCAATTTCAAGTAGTATCCTGGCTTCAGCAAGTGAATACGGGCTATCAAGTATGGTTTGGTCAATAATGCCAATTATATTTGTATAAAATCGATTGAAATTTCTAACTTCTAATGCGCGCTTTTCGATCTCCTTCGTCATAAACCACTTTTCCTCCATTCCCATTATTAATAATAGAGTAATGCAAGTGTTTGACTTTGTCAATTATCTATTTGATAATGTCAACTAAATATATACCCCAGCATTTTACATACATATATGCACATATCTAAATCCCGCAGCGGATTATCGGACCCCAGCGAATACCAGAGGTCCATAATCGAATCTTGTGCGACAGCAATATTAACTAATTCTTTGACCTTAGTAACCCCATAAATTTGTCCTGTCTAACAAAAAAAGTATCAGCATTACAGCTGACACTTTTTGTTTAGCCTCCAATTCGTTCTTATAGACTATCAAAATTCAAAGGTCTTAGGCGGTTGACCACTAAAATCGGATATGATAGCTTTGCCATGCTCTAAACAGAAAATCTCAAAAGTTGGATTTTCTGGTGTTTTGTAAATATTTTTAACCATAGGACTATGTTCAATAATCTTCTTTTTCATTTCTAAGTCCTTACTGAATGTCACCTCACCACTTACTCTTACTGTCACGTATGCTTGTGACGAAGAAGTAAATTCTATAGCTGGATTCTTCTGTAATTGCTGAAATACACTTTTGGTATTCGCTGTGCAAAACCACAACTTTCCATCTTCCTCAAACATAAACCCCCAAGGACGTACACGAGGTTTCCCGTTTTCTACTGTTGCCAAATTTCCCATGGAGTTAGAGTTCAAAAAATCAATAACTTCTTTCATCTTCATTACCTCCGTATTTTAATTAGTCATCTAACTATATATTTAAAAATTAATAAGCCTACGAAATCGCAAACTTATTAACTTTTAGCCTATTATTATACGTCAAAGCTTTGGTTAATATTAAAAAGCTCCCCATTCATACAATTGCATATTTCTCATATCTATATTATAGTTAGATGCCTAATTATTGTCAAGAATTTCCTTTGTTTATAAAAATGTAAAAAATCAAATATTACATGCCATTTACTATCTGTTGCAATTAATGCCTCGAAACAACACACAATAGAATTTTTTTTATTTATCCAGAAATCTGTCATAGTTTGGTCATAACTTTCGTGTATTATAGATAGGAAATGGATTACATCTTTAATGGGGTGACCGAATGATAAAAAAAATTACTGCAGCAGTTATTGTTTTGGCATTAATGATTAGCACTACAACTGCTTTCGCGGCGTCAACGCTTGAAAATCAAATAAAGAAGGACTTAGGAGGATTTAGTGGGCGAGTCGGAGTGTTTGCCAAAAACCTAAACACTGGAAGAACAATTGAATTTAATCAGGATGATGTTTTTCCTACGGCTTCGACCAGTAAATTAGTTGTCGCATTAGCAACCTATAAATACCTGTATCCCAAAGCAGGGACGGACCAAACCGCTAAGTATGACCAAGATATAGAATTAATGATGACTATCAGCGATAACGACTCCTTTCAAGAACTATTAAACGAGATGGATACAAACAACAAAGATGTTCTGAAAAAAGTTGTTAAAGACCTTCGCCTTCGTAAAACGCAAATACATAGTGAAGATGCTTTTAACAAATATCAATATCATAGCATAACTACTCCATACGAAATGGCAAAAATATTTGAGAATATTTATACCGATAAATACCTAGATAAAAATAAAAGCGAGCGATTAAAAAATGAATTAGCTAATACAATTTTTCACGATGAAATTCCTCGCTATATGATGACACCCGTTTTCCATAAGGTTGGTGAATTAGATGAAGTACTTTGCGATGTGGGGGTAGTTCAAGATGGTCGCGATCCAATACTAATCAGCTTTTATACAACGACTGCGGATCACAATTATTCTAGTAATTTTATTGCAACCGAATCAGCAAAACTCTATAATGCCTTGAGAAGAAAATAGTACTGCAAACATGACAATTCAGCACAAAAAATACCAGGCATATCAGTTCAACCACTGATATGCCTGGTATTTTTTGTACTAAACTCTACAATCATCTTATTGCAGATTGTAAAGAATGCAAGGAAAGACTTTCATTATGCCTAATATTCATTAGTTTTAAAGTTTAAATCTTGCAACCGCATTTTGTAATTTTTCAGCCATCTTAACCAAAGACTGGCTAGCAGTAGCGATTTCTTCCATAGATGCCGCCTGCTCTTGTGTCGCAGCAAATACTGTCTGAGTATGTCCAGCTGCTTCCCTGCTTATTTTATCAATATTGCGTACTGACCCTACAATCTGTTGACTTTCATCAGACATCTGCTGCATGGCTGACGAAATACTCCCGAATTGTCGAGATACGCTTTCAACCAGTCCCACAATTTCCTGAACGCTTGTCCAGCAGTGTTAACTACTGTACCACCTATCTTAACTTCTCGTGTACCATCATTCATAGCCACCACTGCTTTATCCGTCTCAGACTGGACTTCAATAATCAATTCAGCAATTTGCCTGGTAGCCTGCTGAGATTGTTCAGCTAATTTTCTTACTTCCTCTGCAACCACGGCAAACCCCCGACCTTGTTCGCCAGCCCGAGCTGCTTCAATGGCTGCATTAAGTGCCAGTAGATTCGTTTGACTGGCAATGCCGGAAATTGTTTCGACTATTTGGCCGATTTTCAGCGAACGTTAGCACGTTTATGAATACTAAGTTAAAGCTTTAGTTAACTATCTACTATCTACATACCGCGATGACTTCAATCTCAACCAAAGCGTCTTTCGGTAACCTTGCTACTTCAATGCAGGCGCGAGCAGGAAAATCTTTAGTAAAATATTCAGCATACACATTATTTACGCTAACAAAGTCATTCATGTCTTTGATAAATACAGTAGTTTTAACTACATCATCAAGTGTAATGCCCGCTTGCAGCAAAATAGCTTTTACATTTTCTAACGATTGTTTGGTTTGTGCCGCAACACCGCCTTCAGCAAACTCTCCAGTAGTAGGAACTACCGGTAATTGTCCCGATACAAATAAAAATCCATTGGCTTGAATGGCTTGCGAATAGGGGCCGATTGCCTTTGGTGCTTTCTCCGAATTGATAACCTGTTTCATTATATAAGCTCCTTTTATAATTTATTGATTGCTGCTTCTATTCTTCCCAATGCTTCTACCAATCGGGAACGAGGACAGGCAATATTCATTCTCATAAAGCCAGCGCCGCCAGGTCCAAAGGTAGACCCTTCATTCATCGCAACTTTTGCTTTCTCTAAGAAAAAGCTTTGCAACTCTTTAGGCGTCCTATTCAGATCCTTGCAGTTAAGCCAGATAAGATACGTCGCTTGAATTTTACCAACTTTAATTTTAGGAATTCTTTCCGAAATGAATTTTTTAAGATATTCAAGATTACCTTCAAGATATTCCAACAATTGATCTGCATAGTAATCACATTGGTTGTAGGAAACTTCAATCGGCAATGTACCAAATACAGTTCTGCCATAGGCTTTGTTATCTTCGAGTGGCGCGTAGAAAAGATCGTGATTATTACGATTCGGAATAATTACAGCCCCAGTTCTTACGCCCGCTATATTAAAGGTCTTGCTAGGATTCACGCAAACCACGCAGTTGTCGGCGGCTTGCTGAGAAATACTTCCGAAAGGAATATGTTTACTCCCTTTGTAAATAATATCAGAATGAATTTCATCGGATACCACAAATACGTTATGTTTTAAACAAAGTTCGGAGATTCTCATTAACTCTTCTCTCGTAAAGCATTTGCCAACAGGATTATGAGGACTGCATAACAAAAACATGGTTGTTCTTTTTTTGCTAAGTAGTTTCTCTAAATCTTCAAAATCTACTTCGTAGCTGCCATCTTCTTTTAAAATAAGGTTATTTCCAAGAATATGCCGGCCATTATTTGGAATGATATCATGGAAGGGGTGATAAGCTGGCATCTGAATGACAATGTTATCACCAGGATTCGTAAAAGCACGCATTGCATATACGATAGCAGGTACGACTGCCGGTGTGTATTCCACCCAATCAATGTCGATATCCCAGCCAAATCTCTTTTTCTGCCAATTAACGATGGATTGCTCAAAGGTTTTACAATTCATTGGATATCCGTAAATGCCATGTTCCGCTCTTTTAACCATAGCGTCAATAACAGGCTGAGGACATTTAAAATCAGTATCAGCAATCCACATCGGCAGTACATCTTCAGCATAAGTATCCCATTTTTTGCATTCAGTTCCCTTACGGTCAACAAGTTCGTCAAAATTATGCTTCATCATTGTAATCTCCCACCTTCATATTTTGTATATAAAAACATGCTTACACTTGATCACTAGGATTAATGCCTAACTTATTGCGCCAATAACGAGAATATACAGCCCCTAATGGATTATGAGCAAGTACTCTGTCTTTGGCGACCAAACAAGATACCGGAACAGTACAAGCGCCTGTAAACAAAGCGTCATGGCCTACACACAGGCCGACAGTCACACAGAACTCGACTTCTTTATCCGCAAGTATTCTAGCCTGCATTAAAGGATTGCACATGGTTTCACGCACACCTTCTTTTACTTGTTCTAATTCCAGATTCGTCTTGGCAACACCACAGACTTTACAGCAAACTGAATATACTTCAAAAAATTTAGCAAAATATTCTTCAATTAATTTTGCTTCTTGATTAAGACCGATACAAAAGGCCAGGCCAATTTTTTTGTACCCCATAAGTTTGCAAAACTCAACGGTTTCCTCTAGGCGAGTAAGTTTATTATAAAAACGACTTTCAGTACAAGCTGCAGCCTTCATAATCTTGAGGCGCTCGCCCACATAGGCTTCTTTCACATCGTCAAGACCCATTTTAGTGCAATTTTGACCTTCTAAATAACATTTTCTGTGAGTGCATTTTGCACATTTCAAAGCAGAACATCTCCCTTATGATTTTATTAATATAAATGCCACATTTACAATTGCAGCAAAGGCCATAGGAATTGCAGTTCGTTTGACCACCTGAACAGGTGATACACCAGCAACACCAGCTATAGCAACAATTGCCGCAGTAATTGGTGACACAACACGACCAAAACTTGTCATAATCTGCATGGGCAAGAGCAGAATAACAACATCAATTTTTAATGCTGCCGCAATTTTAGGAGCAAGGGCAGCGAAGGAAAAGAACGCAGCATTGCCTGATCCCATTAAGAAAGCGCAGCAAGCAATTACAATACAGAAAAGAATAATTAAGGCCTGAATGCCTAACCCAAGATTTTGCGCACCGGCAGTCATAGCATCGACAGCACCGATCTTCATTAATCCGGCAGCAAATACTTCACCTGCTACGATTAAACTGACTACAGTTGCAAAACTATTTCCCATACCTTCATATAAATATTTTAAACTCTGTAAAGTGGAGCGAAAATCTTTCGTCCTTATATATTCAAATATCATACTGATGAAAGTGCTTAAAAACATTGCAGTAACAACATCCATTTGAATTTTACTTTTAAAAATAGGGCTAAAACCCAAAATAAATATCATCGGAATAATGGGCAGAATAGCATAGATCAAAGGCGGGCGGCTATTGTCTTCTTTAACAAGTTCAGCAGAATCATCATAACCAACAAAACCTTCTTTTTTATCCCACCATTTTTGCACGAAATAATGAACAATGCCAAGAATCAAAGTCGTTGTAACAAATATCGGTAATTGATATTCAACAAAAAATACAGCCGGATCTACCTTGCAAATATTAGCTGCCAAAATTTCATTGCCCGAGCCAGGGCCCACGTCCATGTATTGCGCACACCCGATTACGCCAAGAGCAGACATTTTGCTAACGCCTGCTCTTATGAGAACAGGATACATCGTTACCATAAGTAACAAAGCCAATCCAGCATGACTTGGAATAAATAATACCAAAAACTGGCTCACGAAAAAACTAAGAACAAGAAGAAGATAAGGCGATTTAATATGTTTGATCGGAGACGCAACCACAGCAAATAAAGATTTACTTGCCCCGATATATTCCATATATTTTGCAAAACCTGCGATTGACATGATCGTCAGACCAAGACCAGCAACGCGGGAACTCAGCAATACCTTAATCGTATGAAAAATATCTAACAAAGCGGAACCGGAAGATTCTTTAGCGGCAAGAATCGGATTCGTGCCCATAAAATAGGTAGCAAGAAGCAAAATGATACCAGCAGTCAAAAGAACAGCTTGAGGATAGTATTTTTTTATAATCATATAAATAACCCAAGCAACGACTAAAATCGTAATCATACTCCCCATGTTATATCCCTCCATGATAAAATTTAATTTGTTGATCTCTGAAGGCTTCTCCTTTCAATAATCGTAAAATCGCTTCACTCATCTATTCTCATTGGCATTCGAATTTCACCAAATAGTTTTAAAGGTTCTGGTTAAGCAGCAGTTCCTGTGGTATTCTGGTATACCACTAAGTATCTCATTAAATTTACACTTCATACATGAACTGCACCGCAAAGTTTCAACTAACCTGCATCGCAAAAAGATTTTTACTCAGAACGAATTATTCTTTGAATCGCAATCTTAGCATTGTTTAAATGTTCTTGCATAGCAGCAACTGCCGCTTGTGCATCTTTTTCAACAATATGCTGTAAAATGAGCTGGTGATATTGTAAAGATTCGTTATGCCTAGTAACATCACTTAATGATTTTTGCCGTGAATAAGTCAGCAAATCCGATAAAAATTCATTGACCTCACTAATAATTTCATTGTGCGCAGCCGCAATGACAGCCGTATGAAATTTCGTTGACACATCATAAACTGGCTTTCCATTGGAAATTAGAAATTTCATTTCTAGCAAGACTTCCTGTATCGCTTCAATATCAGCCTCAGTCCTTCGTTCGGCAGCTAATCGGACAGCCTGAATTTCAAAAGCTTCACGCGCTTCAAACAAATTCATCAGTTGATCAGCCGGATCGGTCATAAGAAAATCAAGGGTATGCAAAATTCGTTTCATTTCAATTTTTTTTACAAACACGCCTTCACCGCGTCTGTGCTGAATAGCGCCTAAAAATTCCAATACTTTTAAAGCTTCCCTTACAGGCACACGACTGACAGCAAACATTTCAGCCAATTCCCTCTCAGAAGGTAATTTATCGCCTTCCTTTAAATGACCTTCACGCATAAGCTGCTGTATGCGACTGACAATTTGCATATAAAGAGCATCAGACGAATCTTCAGCAAACTTCTTTAATGGTTTTTCTACAAAAAAATTATTCATTCGTTCTCCCGTATTTCTTATATTCGGAAAATAGCAAGCTTTATTTTAACCAAAGCTCATTAATCGTTCCTTGCAAAATACTTTACCCGTCAAGGGAATACCGGTATACCAATAAGTAAATACTTCATAAAAATATGGATAATCCTATATAGTCGCTTATTAACTTTTTTATCAGATAATATGATTATAAAAAATATTTCTATATTTGTCAAATACGCCTGCTAATGCGTCCACTTACCCGAATCTTTTCGTTGCCAGTGCTAAGATTTTATCTGAGCACTTTGTAATACAAAGAATAATACACACCAATACATATCTTATGGGAAAAAACATTTTAGGAAAATATAGAATGTTTTCCGGTTAATTATTTGGCTTTTCAGATACTTTGGATGGCTTTATTGTGTATTGGTATGTATCTTGCAATAAGTGCAAGTAGGCAAACAATAAGTAGTATTGTTAACACCGAATTCTTCCGGGCAGCATATTTTCCAATGAATGCGTGACAAATTTACTAAAAAAAAATAACACGGGGGTGGCCTGCGATATGTCAAGATTTTTAGGATTAGATGGAGTAAGAGCCATTGCTTGTTTATTGGTGGTTTTTCATCATGCAGTACAACGCTTAGGAGTGCTTGCGCCGAATGAATTTTTAGCAGGAGTACAAAGAGTATTTTGGATTACCGCCCCAGCTGGAGTAAGTGTTTTTTTTGTGCTAAGTGGTACATTGCTTTCCTATCCTTTTTGGAAACAGTATTTGGATAATCAATCCATGCCTGGTTTGAAGGACTATACTATCCGACGGGCAGCACGGATTATACCGGGATTTTATCTAGTATTGACGCTTTCTTTGCTTTTGGAAATATTTCTTTTACCTGAGTCTCCATCGAGACTCTTACGCTATATTACTGGGCTTACTTTTACTGCAGGGTTTCACTATACGACTTTTTTCCCTGTCCCTGCTCTCAATGGACCCTTATGGTCAATTAGTCTTGAAGTTTTCTCCTATTTGTTGCTGCCGATTTTTATGGGAGGTCTGTTTTGGCTCAGCAAGCGGCGCAGCTTTACCACGGCACTCTGTTACTGGCTCGGAGTATTAGCTTTGATTCTTGTGCTCAATAGTCTAATTCAGACTCTTTGTCAGCCCGATGATATCAATCGGGGCTGGCAGTATGGTGCTGTCGGTGGAGCCAAGTACTGGATGCCCAATTATAATCCGATAGGTTTCTTTGCCCACTATATGATGGGGATCTTTGCAGCTGGTTTTATGGTGTGGTTGGGTAAAAATCCAGCATTACGAGAAAGATTAGCTAAATTTTATTTTTTTGATCTTTTTGCTATTGGTGGCTTAGTGGGTTTTATAACCATCCTGTGGACACAAAAGACCACCCCGGATTTTGGTTTTAGCTGGCAGAACCAGCCATATTATTATCCTGCCCTGGCCTTGAGTATTGGTGCTGTATTAACGGTAGTGCCCTACAGCAAGATAGTGGGGTACATTTTAGATAATCGATTTTCGCGCTATACGGCTAAAATCTCGTTTGGTATTTATATTTGGCATTTTCTCATTATGATGCTGGTGATGGCAATTGCAGCACCGGATCATAAGCCAATGCCAATCAAAGATTTCCCGACTTGGATCGAAGTGATGGGAATAGTCGTTATGCTTACGTATATGCTCGCTTCACTTTCTTGGCATTTTATCGAAAAACCCCTATTAGATATTGCTCATCGAAAAATCCACGGCAGCAACAATTTCAAAACAAATACAAGCAAAAATAGTTAGAAACTTGCTGTTTTACGAAACTATATAACTAATCAAGAGCGCTCTTGCAAAAATGATCTCCCTAAATAATTAATGATTTTATAAAAAAAACACATTCATAACCAACGCACCTGATATTCCCCCAACGACTACGATAATAAGATTCGTCTCTAGCCAAGCCAATAGAATAGCCATACTACATCCAACAATTGCCGGCTCCATATGGTTTGCCCCTGTTGAAGTAAGTATACCAGGAAAAATAAGTGCTCCCAACGCCGCGTAAGGAATTAATTTCATAAATTGTTTTACATAGATAGGTAAATGAACATTCTGTAATAAAACCATAGGCAACATGCGCGGTATATAAGTGACTAGAGCCATAGCAAAAACAAGATAAATTAAATTCACTCTGATTCCTCCCTTGTAAAAAATTTTGCTCCGATAGCAGCGCTGAATATCGTCGCAATAATAATGCCCCAGCCAGTGCCTCCTAAAGACAGCCAACTACTCAGAGAATTAATGATAATAGCCAATATAGAAACAACTAGCGCTGACTTTGATTTTTTTACCTGGGGAATTAATAGTCCAATAAACATAACATACAAAGCAATGCCCATACTGCTTTTCACTGTATCAGGTAATCCACTGGCACAGAAAAGTCCCAACCAAGTTCCAACATTCCATGCAACAAAGGCCATCGTATTCAGGCCCAATGAGAAGTATCTAGGTAAGATTTCCTGACTTTGAAACGAACTTACAGAAAACGTTTCATCAGTAATACCAAAAGATAATAACATTCGCCATTTTCTTGATGCTCGCTTTTCCAACTTTTGCGATAGTGTTGCCGTCATGAGAAAGTGACGTAGATTTAAAATAAAAGTAGTCACGACTATTTCCCACCAAGAAGCGCCTAAAACAATCAAATTGATTCCAATAAATTGGCTTGCTCCCGCATAAATCAACAGAGACATAGAAAAGCTTACATAACTAGGAATGCCTACCGATTTTGACAATAGTCCAAAGGCAATTGCAATGGGAATATAGCCCACTGCAATCGGCATAGCAGCTTTAACTCCCTGAAAGAAATTTTCTTTTTCTGAAACTTGATTCACTTTGTTTGCCTCCATTGTTAGAAGTTAGTTCAACAACTACTAGAAATAAGTTTTAAAGTAAGCAGTCCCTGTTATTCGGACTGCTTACCTTCAACGACATAACGTAAAATCGGATTATTCCGCCACAGTTCATCTAATTTTCCTGGACCAAAATGACGAGTAATCGCTTCGATCATAATATCATGCCGAATAAATTCAGTTGCAATTAATACTAATGCCGGGTCTTGTGTTTTTACAGCCCATGAAGCTTCCCCATTCACAAAATTAGCAATAATTGCTTCCTCTTTATCACGAGCCACAGTAGTCAACTTGCCGCCAATCCGTTCTTTAACAACCTCTGCTGTCATGTAGTCATGGTGAAAAGTGGCACCTAATTCACAACTCTCGTCACCAAAAACCATGGATAAGACTTTCACATCGCGATTTTCCGCTTCTTGTACATTTCGTACTAAAAATGAAGCCTGAGGATTCCAAACAGATACCCATAATTCATTCTTTGCTCCATCAATAATACTTAACATTTCATCCATGACTAGTTTGTAACCGTTAATATGTGAAACAACGTCCACTTCTCTCACTTGTTCCAAATCTTTTAATGAGGTTTCCAAAAAATCCAAGGTAGTATCAATATTTGTTCGAATCCTCGCCAGAAATTTTTCAGCAGGTACAGGAGAGTATTTAATCGGATCAGTAGGAATGATATAAATAGCTCCCTTGTCATTTAATTTATTAATCACTTCATAAATCATCGACCGCGGGACTCCTGAGCGTTTGCTAAGTTCATATCCAGTAACAGGTGAATGCTTCAAAAGTGAGATATAAGCCTTAGATTCATATTGAGAAAACCCAATTTTTTGTATTTCAATCAATATTTGTTCCATGAATTCTCCTGTAGGTGTTATTGTTATAACTACTATAATTCAGTTAAAGAAAATTGTCAATTGACTTTCTAAATTTAAGCTTTTCCTAGTACCGTCCAATTTTAAATCTGTAAGAATGACTTGAAAAAAAGATGGGAATTAACGTAACGAACTAAACTTAATCTCTCCTTGCTGGACATAAAGCGAGACATATTGCAGTACATCTTGGATATTTTTCACAGAGGATCCTATCGATATTTTTGTACCTGGATAAATAGAACCGGAGACGCGAATTCTACCTGGCTTAAGAGAATAAATAATAGATTCAATATTCATTATACGTTGCCGTGTTTCTTCTATCCTGTTTAGCAGAGTATTGAATTCAGCTTCATTCTTTTTATAACGTTCCTTTTTTTCAGCAGAAAAGTTGTCAACCCCTTGGTTACGAAAGTACGTTATTGACAGCTCCATTTCCGTATATAACCTCTCGTCTTTCTTGATTTGCTGACGAAGCTCGATCAATTCATCCTTAAGAAACGGTTTAAGTGAAACTTCAAGCTCTGTGGCAACACCTAATTTATTCCCCACAGTAACGCTGCGGATTAGCTCCCCTGCTGATATTCGTCCGCCGAGAACAAGTCCGCGCCGTCCCTCTATAATAACCCTACTGCCTGCAAAAACTTGGCTGTTCATAATAACATCACTAACAATAACGTCCTCATCAGCATATACAGTCGCGTTTTCTATAAAGTTAATCACAAGACGTTCACGCGCTTTGATAATGCCACGGTTCATTCCCTGCCTGACAATAATACTATTGGCTTCTACAGTACCACCACAAATAGCGCCGCTTACTTCAACATTGCCACCCGCCTTGACGCAAAAGTTAGGTTGCACTGTACCCCGTACAATTACACTACCTTTAAAATCAATGTTTCCCGTATTGTAGTCAACATCACCATCAATTACAATTACCGGTATTACATTGATGCGCTTATCAAGAAATATGTGTAAATGTCCGTCAATGGCGGCATAAAGGCGACGATCATCGACAACAATTACATTTTTACCTGCGGGCAGACGTTTGTCTTTACCCGGCAGAGCAGGAAGTGGCTCACCATATACATCCATTCCGGGGATCCCTGCAGTTGGAGAAATTTTCTCCACTAAAATTTGCTCTTTCTCTACGCAAAGAAAGCTATTGATCTCTTTGAAATCAACCCGCCCATCTTCCAGTTCATCTGGACGACCTTGTCTGTCGGGATCAACATAATATTTCAGGTAAGCGTTGTCACCATTGCATGCAAGAACACCTCGAGCACAAATAAAATTTGTTGCCAGACGTAGTTTTGAAAGTGTCTCAAGAGCCTGCTCGTCAATGCCATAAACTACACCCACAGCTTTTAACTCGTCTAAAAGCTGTGAAACTGTAGCCGTAGGAGCATCTGGAAGTATATTGAGATCTATGCTAGCTTCTAAGCGATTGATATCCACCTTAACGCGAATACTCTGTGCTGGCTGAATTGACGGCCCCGAGTCTATGACTAGCACGGGTGTACCTGTAGCTTCCCTAATCACGCTAGAGATAAGCTCACTATCAAAATCAGTCAATTTTTGGTTAGTCAAGTCTTCAATAACAACGGCTTTCGATACGGATGAACCACTGTTGACTGGTGGCCAAACACTAAGATAAATGCCGGCATCCATTGCAGTAATTTGATATCGGCCATCTTTCGATGGCAACACATTAATAAGTAAAACAGGTGTACCAAGAGCCTCCCTGATTACTTCGGAAATAAAATCTCTATCAAAATCAGCAAGATTGCGATCAGTCAGATCTTTAATAACAGCGGTTTTTGATACGGATGCTCCACCATTGGCCGACGGCCAAACACTAAGATAAACCCCGCTATCCGTCACTGTGATTTGATACCGTCCATCCTTCTTTGGCAACACATTGATAAGTAGAACAGGTGTACCAACGGCTTCCCTGATTACTTCGGAGATAAAATCTCTATCAAAATCAACGAGATTACGATCAGTCAGATCTTTGATAACGGCGGTTATTGATACGGATGTTCCACCATTGACCGACGGCCAAACACTGAGATAAACGCCGACATCCGTTACTGTGATTTGATACCGTCCATCCTTCTTCGTCGCGAAAATTCTTTTGTCCATGAGATCATCGCCTTGCCTCATTTTTCAACAAGCTAACTAATTTTGCATCAATTCTTATTTTAAAAGCAGTTCATCTGCTGCCATTTCAATACCCAAACTTTTCCCTTCACCCCATTTTTAAACAAAACCTCAATAAACTGATTTACAATGTGGGTGTCTTCACTAGCTCCTTATCATGTTCTTCTACAAATACATACTCCCGCATTAATTTATCGTATTAAATAAAACATTTATTAATAAGACTTTAGTAGGGCTTTCCACTTTTTTGTTTTAATATTTTTATAAATACTATCGTTACTTTTTCGGTCCTATCGTCTTTATACTGCCATTTAAGTAGGCAATACTGTTTGAGATTGAAATAATGTTAGTAAGATTTGCAATTGGATCTGTAGCAGCTTCATAGGCAAGAATATCTCTTAATACTAGCATAGCAAATAAGGCTGTGATGTTACCCGCTATCGAAGCTGACGGGTGACCAAGAGTAGAATGCTCAGCTTCTTTGAGTAATTCATGTGTGTTCATGTTCAAGCTGAAGGTGTCCATAAAACTCCCCCCTGATAATATTCTCAAGCAAGTAGCCCCTAGTCAACTTTATAACGTTAACCAGGGGCTACTTGCATTCTAACTATATTCAAAATAAATGCTATTTATGTACTTTAAAGGGTTCGCCTCAGATAAATCGGCAAACCAATATTATTTACTACTAACAACAATATTTTATTCATTTTTTATTCTCCCGCTAAGAAAGATATGTCCATACCGCCTAAAAGTTCGGTCCATACTAAAACAAATATTTGTCATAATTTCCTTACAAGAAAAGGAGCCATGATTTACGCAATCTGCGAAATCATGGCTCCTTTCGAAAAACGCAGGAACATTTTATCTGTCCTTGCGTAAGTTGCTAGCTTTTCGTATTCATGGGTTATGATTAAGGATTAATTTTTTCTTTAAAGGTTTGTATGCCATTCTTCAATTCAATAATAACAGCACTTTTTATTGGATTGTGATTTGCATCGAGACTGATCAGTCCCGTAACTAGCTGTAAATCTTTTGTTTGTGCTAAAGCATCTTTAATTTTCGCTGGTTCTGCACTACCAGCCCGTTTGATTGCATCAACCAGCATCATGGCACCATCATAGCCAAGAGCAGCAAGGGCATCAGGCGTTTGATTGTATTCAGCCTTATAATCTTCAACAAACTGCGTAACTTTAGGATCTTTATCTTCTGTTGAATAATGGTTACTGAAATAGCTGTTATTTAGCACTTCTTTACCCGCAATTTCAGCCAATTTCGGTGAGTCCCACCCATCTCCACCAAGCATAGGTACAGTAATACCGAGTTCTCGTGCTTGCTTGACAATTTTACCGACTTCTTCATAATAACCAGGTACATAGATTACTTCCGGATTTACTGATTTAATTTTCGTTAACGTCGCCTTAAAATCCTGATCCTTTTGTAAAAAAGCTTCTTTTGACAGCACCTGTCCGCCACTTTTCACAAAATTCTCTTCGAAAAACTGGGCCAGCCCCTTCGAATAGTCTGAGCTATTATCTACATATATAACAGCCGTTTTTGCTTTCAAAGTCTTTGTAGCAAAATTTGCCATAACGGTTCCTTGAAAAGGATCAATAAAGCAGGAACGGAAAATATAATCTTTGACTGTACCATTATCATCCACAGTTACTTTAGGATTTGTTGACGTTGGAGTCAACAGAGGAATTTTATTGTCTGTCGCAATTTGAACAGCAGCCAGAGTATTTGAACTCGCGACTGCCCCCATAATTGCAGCGACTTTATCTTGTGTAATCAATTTAGTTACGGCATTCGCAGATTCTGAAGGTTCTGATTTATTATCCGCAATAATAAAATTAATTTTCTTACCTAAAACGCCACCACTAGCGTTTACTTGTTTAAAGGCAAGCTTTGCACCGTTAACCGCCGACTGTCCATAAGAAGCAACCCCACCTGTTAATTCAAAAACACCACCAATTTTTATATCCTTTGAATCTGCTGTTGAACCACAACCAGCAAGAGCTCCGGTAAATATAGCCAAGCAAATTGCCAACCCCACAAATTTAATCCCACTTCTTGTCATAAGTCTCCTCCTTGTTTTCCCTTTTTGTTCGTATACAGTGTATTTTCATGTTTATTATTAATTATATTTATGTATCGTCATCATGTCAATAATGTATCATTGTATACTGAACTTAATTTGCAATAATATTACTGCGTACGAAAAATTGAGGTGCCCTATCTCATGTCAACAAAGGGCCTATTATCATAAAGATGATGGATAGAATGGACATTTTATCAAGCCGGATCAATGATAGCAATGTCGCCCGTTTCACCAGTACGGATGCGAACCGCATTTTCCAACCCATAAACAAAGATTTTTCCATCCCCAACTTCACCTGTTTGACAAACTCTTTTGGCTGTTTCCACCACTAGATCTACGGGAATCTCACAAATAACGGTTTCCAGCTTTACCTTAGGAACTAAGTTAATATTAAATTCTTTACCGCGATATATTTCTTTGTGACCTTTAGTCAACCCACAGCCAAACACTTGGGTAACAGTCATACCTGCCACACCAATAGCATTAAGAGCTTCTTTTAATTCGTCCAGTTTGTCGGGTCGGGTAATAATTTCAACTTTCGTTAATTTTCTCATGGGACGCCTCCTCTAATGATAAACTTACTTGTGTTATTGCTCTCAATTTGCGCTTAAGTCCTCAAACACCTGTTCTTCACTAACAACTGAACCAATAATATCCTGATATGTATAGCCTCTCTCTCTTTGTTCAAAATATCCTAATTACAACAACAACTCATCCCTTGCTAGCATAAGAAAGTTCTTGTGCGGAAAAAGCCGCGGATAAGATGTCACTGTTCGAAATAAATCAATGAAGCCTTTGCATGAAAAAAACATGCAAAGGCTTCATTGCCCGTTACTTATAAAGTTTATAAATACAATATAACAGCAGCCCTCCTCATTGTCAATAGCTGGAAATATTATAAATAAATCCATTCATTTAATTATATTGGCAAGTCAAAAGCTCTTATTCTATACAGAATTTTTAAATCTTAATAATGTTATTTATCCAAAAGTAAAATAAACTTGACACCAAGATAAATATGTTTTACATTTATAGTGTAATAAGTATTAAATATGGATATGAAATGAATGGACAGTAAAGCACTTCATATCCATATTTATGTCATCTTCATTTCATGGCAATCACATTTTAATTGAAAAAATGAAAGGAGCACATCTTATGCGGCGTCTGATCATTAAGTCAGTGCTAATAATAATAGCACTAAGCTTGTTAATTTCAGGATGCACTCCATCAAAGCAAACAATAAAAGATAATTTTTATAGTTATCAACAAATGACAGCTGAAATTAGCACTCTTGCATCACGATATCCTCAAATATTGTCAGTTCACGAAATTGCTAAGACATATGAAGGCCGATCAATTATAATATTAGAGATTGGCAATAAAACAGGAAAAGCTGATAAATCAGGATTAATGGCTACCTTTGCACAACATTCAGGTGAGCATGCAACAACAAAAACGGGCATGGGCTTTGTTAAGCTTCTTTTAAGTAATTATGGCATGGACGCTGACATCACAAAGCTTTTAGATGAAAAAACAGTCTACATAGCTCCAATGGTAAACCCAGATGGCGTTGATTATGACTTAAATAGTGATGAACCTCCTTTTAACTGGCGTAAAAACCGTAAGCCCGTGGGCTCAAACATTTATGGTGTCGACCTAAACCGGAACTGGGGGTATCATTGGGATGCACCAACGACTGATGCATTCGCCAAGAGTATGAATACCCCTGACGACCAATACTACCATGGTGATCATCCGTTTTCAGAGACAGAAACAAAAATGCTAAGTGCATTTATTTCAAGCCATAAAAATATAAAGTTATTTGTTGATTATCATACAGGCACATCTACTTTCATGCAGGGGGATATCCTCATTCCTTTTTCCTACACTGAAGATCAGGAATTCAATCAGCAGGAACTTGCCAAATATGAATTCATCAGCAATAAACTATGTGAGATAATCAATGATCCAAATGACAAAAGGGCACCCTATGCCGCAATGCGCACCTATA
This sequence comes from Pelorhabdus rhamnosifermentans, assembly GCF_018835585.1. Lineage (NCBI taxonomy): Bacteria > Bacillati > Bacillota > Negativicutes > Selenomonadales > Sporomusaceae > Pelorhabdus > Pelorhabdus rhamnosifermentans. The sequence continues at coordinate 111,722 of NZ_JAHGVE010000003.1, read as the reverse complement.
AAATTAAAGAGTTTGTTTTCAAACAAACTCCCCTTCTACAAAAACCTTTTGTATGGCTATCGCTCCCATCATCAACCCTTGCTCCCGGTGCTGCCATCGATTGGGCGGCATCACAAGGCATGATCGCTTTGGGTATTGAAATGGCTTGCGACGATAACTTCGTTTCCAATATGCCTGCCAGCCAGGAAAATCTTACAAAAAATCAATTTAAAGGTTTTCTTTTCCTAATCGCCCAGAGCCCCTAAATACGCGCATTTCGGAAAGTCCAGCCCAGCAAGAACATATTTGGAATAATCATGCCTAGCATTTGGTTTTTGTTAGCAATAAGACCAACACAGCTATAAATAGGTGTTGATCTTATTGTTGATACAATATTTTAATTTGTCCTGCCACGCGTGGCAGCAAAATAAGTAACTAATTAGAAACTTATTGTTGCCGTCGAATAAAATCTATTGCGGTCGGTACCACCAGCAATGTTTGAAGTAGCATTTATCTTAGTATAATTTAAATAGCCTATCTTCAAGCTAATATTTTTCTCAAAATTATGCTTCCATGAGACAGTATAGCCTTGCGTATTAGTATTACAGGTAGTTGTCATGTCCGCCTCATTGTAGTCTACAATATCGCTTTGGTCTTCTGCATGATAATAGCCTACCGACAATGTATTTTTTCCATCAAGCTTATAGCTCAAATTGGTTTGATAAGCTTGATTATCAGTTTTCGTGCTAGATTTTAGATATTCGGCAGAGAGAGTAACCTGATCCGATAATTTATGTGAACCATAAACACTATAAAAATTAACATGGCTATCCGGTAAATGATAAGTGCTCAGAGTTTTCTTACCATAAGATACATGAGCAAACATTGCACCTAGGTTAGTTTCAGGAGTAATGGCATAACTACCCTGCACTGCATAAAATTTATCATTTTCGATACCAGCTTGATAATTTGTTTTGGCAACAATTACGTTAAGATCAGTAGCGCCGACTTTTTTGCTGACATTCAAAGCATATGGTAAATTATTTTTACCAATATAACCATTGTCATAAGCAAGTCCGCCACCAAGTGTTATATCCTGAGAACCAACAACATAAGAATATCCGTTATTGTTATATTTTAAGCCATATGCACTAAGCGCAGCGTAATTCTTATCAGCACCACTAGGTTCATGATCATTAATCCAACCAGCACCTGCATTACTATTAATATTTTGGTAATTTAAGCTTGCATAAGCATCCAGATTTTTAGCTAATGGTGCATCTATATTTAATGTCAATGTAGTCTTCCAACCCGTTTTAGTAGTATCTGCACCATTACTTTTATCAAGCTGATCACGATAATGTATGGACAAACTACCATCAAGCTTCATTTCTTGATTAGAATCTTCGGCCGCAAACGTAGTCCCTGCTCCTGAGATGATGATACTTGCCGTCAGAGTTGCTAATAATATTTTTTTCATTGCTAATTCCCCCATAAAATAAATATTGAATAGACATCTTTAGGTTATATTAAAAAAAATTCAATTTTAAATAGGTTCTAGGAGTCTGTCCAACAACCTGAACTATATCTAGCTATGCGTACAGGTGAATTTGGCTAGTTTTCCTTAGTTATATAAATTGAGATAAATATTTTTCGATAAACTTGTCGATGTTCTTATCAAGGCATTTATCGAATTTAGGCAAATCATAAGAATAAGAGCATCGCAAGAGAATCACTCATTATGATGTCGAATATTTACTTGAATATGTTACGTTCACTGTCTGGGTCAAAAAAGTGTATCTTCGTTTCATCGAGTGCAAATTTTATAATGTCACCTATTTTAGCGTGCGATACACCATTAATTCTAACGGTAATACTTTCCTTGTTTTTAGCAAGATAGATCAAACTTTCTGCTCCCATCAGTTCCGTAAATTGAACCTCGGCTTCAAAGGCAGCCTTGCTGTGTTGCGAAATGTACGTTTGAGACAATTGAATATCTTCCGGTCTTATGCCAATAATTATGGTTTTCCCTCCGTAGCCTGCTTGCTTAATTAACTTTCCTATATCGGATGACAAAGTAATACAACTTTCACCAAAATCAATCAGTACTTCTTGATCTTTTGCAATTACCGACCCTCGGAGAAAATTCATTTGCGGAGTTCCCATGAAGCCTGCAACAAACACATTGGCCGGCTTGTGATAAATGGACGCCGGAGAATCAATCTGTTGAATAATCCCTTCATCCATAACCACGATCTTAGTTCCCATGGTCATTGCTTCTACCTGATCATGCGTAACATAGATAAATGTAGTTCGTAGTTTTTTATGTAATCGAATAATCTCAGATCTCATTTGAGTTCTAAGTTTAGCATCTAAATTCGATAAGGGTTCATCCATAAGAAAGACCTTCGGCTCGCGTACAATCGCGCGTCCTAACGCCACCCGCTGTTTTTGTCCCCCTGAAAGAGCTTTTGGCCTTCTGTCTAATAAATGGGATATATTCAGTATGTTAGCAGCCTGCTGAACCTTTTCATCAATTTGTTTCTGCGGCACCTTGCGCATTTTTAATCCAAAAGCCATATTGTCATATACCGACATGTGCGGATAGAGAGCGTAATTTTGAAAAACCATAGCAATATCCCGCTCTTTAGGTGCTATCGCATTGACAAGTCTTTCTCCTATATAAATTTCACCTTTTGAGATATCTTCAAGCCCGGCTATCATTCTTAAAACAGAAGATTTCCCACAACCCGACGGTCCAACTAATACCACAAAATCTTGGTCGGCTATTTCAAGATTAAAGTCATTGATAACATTTTCATTATCGGAATATGTTTTATATATATGTTTTAAAGACAGTGTAGCCATTTTTTCTCCTACAAATAATTTTGTATTTTCATTCCAAGTAATCCCAAAGCGGCCTATCGTTTTGGTCTAAGATATCATCAACGGAATTGATAACATAATCGGCTGAAGTTTGTAAGACCGACTGACTGGCAATCCCGGAAAGTACTCCTATGGCCAACGCCGCATTTCCGTTTTTAGCAAATTTCATATCTGTTTCCGTATCTCCAATCACCACCACTTCATCTGGATACAAACCGCATGCCGCACAGAATTTATATAACAATTCCGGATTAGGCTTAGGTATACTGCCACCGTCATCACAACCAATGAAGTCAAAATAGTCTTCTATCCCCAGGCGCTGTAAACAAAATCTGGCAGACGCAGCCGTATCCGCTGTGGCCACTCCAATATATATTCCCTTTCGTTTAAGTTTTATCAATAGTTCTTTACTCTTGCCAATCGGCCTTATTAACTCCGCTTTTTCGCAAACAAGGCGATTAATTTCGCATCGCACTTTTATATCCAAACCAGCTAATAACGCTTCCTGCACTTCTTCTTTTCTAAATGTCTTGTGTAGTGCCTTGGCTATATCGCTAGACGTCCCATAAATCAGCACACTATCGGCCTCAAAACTTCCCTGATTTATACCTAAGCATTGCAACAAGTGCTTTTTGATCAAAACTACTTCCTCTAGTCTGTACTCTGCAACCAGTATATTTACTAAATCTAATGCAACAGGCAACCATATTGAATTAAAATCCAATAAAGTCCCATCCTTATCAAATAGTACGCCTCGAATATTTTTCACCCAATGACCTCCGTACTAATTCCTGAAGTTCTCCAAATTTTGCTATTGTATGAGTTTTTCCCCCTTTGTAAACAGGATTGGTAAACAATACCATTTCCTCATGGGCATTCCTTATATCTAATCTGTTCCATACATATTGACTGCCTTTCCACATAACAGGGATCTGATAGGTCACTTCACTTTCAATCCCCATAGTGACGATGGATACTCCATTTTCAATGATTGTTAAGTCATAGTTATCCTTACTATCTATCAATTTTATACAATAGACTACCGCATGCTCATCTTCCGCATGTGTAAATAGAGATGTCAAATCATCACCCGGAAAAAAGCATTGTCCTTGACATCTGATCTTTATATTTAACTTGATTCCTCGACTAACATATACTCGCCCCTGGCGAACGGCATTGATGATCTCCTTAGCCGATAACCCATTGGAAAGTACATACGTCCCAGGGTCGCCAACTAAAGACGGGCTACTGGCTCCTTCATACGTTTCTGTCGGCAAGAGATGGCTATCGCTTCCACCAATTCCCCAAATATGATAACCCTCATTCCATGTCGCTGTCCAAAGTTCTAACGCCTTTTCTGTGGCTTCTTTATTCCCAGGATATGTAGGATCATTAATGATTTCCAACATATCCACATTGGCAAGCAGAGTATCAGTATATTCCCATTGCCACGGAGCTAACGCAGGATGATTAATGGAACAAAGCGCTCCTTTTTCTTTCGCTTCAGAAAGCAGCCTGTTCATCCCTTGTTCGGAATACAATCCTAAATCATAACAAGACCCTCTAAAATCCAACCAGATATTTAATCCAATAGCATTAAAGTGGCTCGACTGCGAAGTGATTTCCATTCCAGGAATAACCAATACATTCCCTTTCACCCACATTACAGGCAAAATATTATGGTCTGTGGCAACAATAAAATCCAATTCCATTTGTTCAGCCTGGTGCAATAACTCCACCTGAGATAACTTACCGTCAGACAGATTGGTATGGGTATGGAAGTCTCCCTTATACCATTTAACTCCGGCATCTATCATTTTTTCAGCATCATAACAGTTAAGCAATAATGGTCCATGAGCATAATCACCATTTGACCAAATCTCATAAGTTAAATGATTCCTATTTTCATCGTTGGCAGACATTTCTGCTCTAACCTCTATCACATACGGAATGCTCTGAAAACCATTGCCAATTACCTCAAGCGTATATTCCCCAGCCACTATTTTCCCTGGAATGGCAGCAGGGTAATTTTGCAATGGATCAACATGTATTGGTATACAGCTAGCTTCTTTCAAATGAAGACATTGTAGTCGAAGGTTTCCGTCTGGGTCCCATAAAAGAACCTGTATCCACGATTTTAAAGGAGTCTTAATTTTTAATTCTAAGCAGTCCGACAATTCTTTAATGAAAAATTGATGGCGTTCACTAGCTAACTTCTGACCACTACCTAGTAAGCCATTGATAGTTATTGTCATGGCTATTGAATCGCATCTAGCGCAGCCTGCGCTTCAGCCTGAGCCTCTTGTAAAGCTACAACTGCCGGTATATTTTGTATTTCAATTTTGTCAGCTGCTTTTTTTAAAGCATCCATGATTTTTCCCCCTGTAGGATCTATAAATGCTGTAGATGCACTTCTTGCTTGTGCGATAGGAACTAAAATTTGCGGATGAGTACTCGCGAAATCTTGGAATGCTTGTACTTTTGTTGCTGATTCACGCACTGTGATATAGCCTGTTTTTATCGACCAATCCGCATTAACTTCCGCATTTGTAAAATATTGGATCCATTTAATTGCCGCTTCTTGCTTATCTTTGTCGGTAATAGCCGGTATACTAACAGTTATAGCTTCTGCAACAGGCTCTGCCTCATGTCCCTGCCATCCAGGTTGTGGTTCCGCATCAATTTTTGTGAAATCAAGATCGCCCTGATCACCGCTTGATCCCAAATACCCTGCCGCATGGTCCTTCATAACATCAGCGATAGTCGCATACCAATACTCCCAACCTTGCCCGCCGGAATGTATTCTCATTGTTTTATCCTCAAATATGGCTTTTCGTACTGCTTCCCAAGAATCTACCCATTCTGGGGTGTCAATGTTTACCTTTTTCCCATCACCACTTAAAATTTTCCCACCTTTACTCAAAGCCATATCAATTAAATTATCTGCGCCCCACATTGGTTCAAAACCATAAAGGCTTACATCTTTCCCATCCTTCTTGGTAATTTTTTTGGCAGCCGCATATACATCTTCCCAGGTTTTTAGTGTTTTCGGGTCAACCTGCGCTCCTTGTAGTAAATCCTTGTTATAATACATAACCTGAGTTGTCCCATACATCGGTAAAGCATATCTCTTACCATTGATCAAGCCTTGACTATAAAACGCAGAAATAAAATCATTAGAATTAAATGTGTTATCACTAGCAATATAACTGTCTAACGGAGCAAGAACTTTTTTTTGTGCAAGGGCATACATTTGATTATTATTCAATAAGACAACTGCCGGCGCTTTATTAGCCGCAATAGCTGCTTGAAGCGTTTGATAAGTTTCACCGTAACTACCTTGTGCAACTCCTTTTACAACAACTTCATTTTGTGATGCATTGAATTCGTTGATTTTTTGTTGCATATTCTCACCAAGTTTTCCCCCTAACCCATACCAAAATTCTATTTCGACTGGTTTCTTTGTATTCGTACTTGCACTTTCTTTTCCCCCACACCCAGCTAACATACTTGTTAATGTTACCATCAATAACAGGAAAACTACTGTCTTTTTCGTTATTACGCGCATAAAAATTCTCCCCCTTAAATTTTTTTCAACCCTTTACACCAGTGTCTCCAATACTTCTAACAAGCCACTTTTGAGCAAAAAGAAACAATATTAACAATGGAATAACTGCCATAGCACTTGCCGCCATAATTTGCGGCCACTTTATTCCATACGCGCCACCTTGTATGTAAAACTGCCTTAACCCTGCTGCTATAAGATAATGCTGTGGATCCTTAACAATAAGAGAAGGCCATAAATAATTATTGTAATTTGCAATAAAACTGATTAGCCCTAAAGTAATAAACGATGGCTTACATAATGGAACCAATATCTGTAGCAATATCCGGCAATGCCCCGCTCCATCTATATGGGCGGCTTCAATGAGCGCCTTATTCACTTGTTTAAAATCTTGCCGTATTAAAAATATTCCAAAAACACTAACGGCATTAGATATAATAATGCCTAAATACGTGTCAAGTAAATGGAGCTTGGATAATAGTATATAACTAGGAACATAGGTTATTGCCGCCGGAAGCATATACGTTGCCATCACAACAGCAAACAGAATTTTGTTACCTTTAAACTTTAGAAAAGAAAACGCATACGCCATTAATCCTGAACCTATTAACTGTAAGATTACAATTGCGCCGGCTGTAAATACCGAATTAAATATATATAATCCCAAGGGAGCAGCCGCCAATACATCCGGATAATTCTCCCAATGGGCTAGCGCAGGCCACCAAGTAGGTGGAAAAAGCCATATTTCATCTGTAGTTTTAATCGAATTGCTCAGCAGCCAAAAAAAAGGAAAAGCAATTATCAAACTGGCCATACCCAAAGTTATATACCTTAGCAAGTTACTTATTACTGCCATCCTTTTGAAATTTAGATTACTCATTTTTCTCATCCCCACTAATCAACCATTCAACGATAATAAACCCAACGTTTTGAGGCCACAAACTGTATGACTCCTAGCAACACCGTTATAAGCACTAACACAGTGGCTACTGCTGTAGCTTCACCCATATTAAATCTTTCAAACGCCGCTTGATAATACAAATATAATAGCGTTCTAGTACTTCCGGCAGGTCCGCCTTGCGTAATAATTTGAATCTGGTCATATGCCTGAATAGCATCAATGGTAGTGATAACAATTAGAAAAAAGGTTGTTGGCGAAATAAGTGGTAATGTGACATTTTTAAATTTCTGCCAATCAGTCCCTCCATCAATATCACAGGCTTCATACAGCTCCTTAGGCACTTTGTGCAGTGCACTAAGATAAAACACCATGGCCCATCCCACCCCCTTCCATACAGTAAAAATTATTATTTCAACCATTGCCCACTCTGCGCTTTGAGCCCATTGGAGCTTAGGCAAATGTATTATTTGCAATAAATAATTTACAAGTCCAACCTTGGGCTCAAATAACCATGCCCAGACAATAGAAACTGCAACCGTTGGAGTTACCCACGGTGAAAAAAAAATCGTTCTAAAAAGCCCGATCCCTCTTAGGTTTCTGTTTAACAAAAGAGCGAGCATTAAACCGCCAACTACCGTTGGAACTACCGTTCCTATTGAAAAAATCATTGTATTCTTGAGTGCAGCTAAAAAATCTGTATTGTGTAAAAGATGACCATAATTACTCAAACCAACAAAACGATATTCCGGACTCATATAATCCCAATCCGTAAAACTTATGTATAATGAATAGGTCATTGGCCACAACCAGAATAAGACTAACGGTATCAATACTGGCAATATAAATAACAGAGCTGTCCTATTCTCAAAATGTTTAAATTGGATTCTTGTTGTTCTACTTCCACTATCACTATTTTGTGCCATTTTTCTATCACCTATTTTCCTGTGCTTATAACACCTTTGTCCCAGAATTCTTTTTGTTATAGTTCTAGTATAGTGATTTATACTAATTTTTGTGTTATTTCCATGTAAAAATACGGTTAAAATACACATACATGCATATAATTACACATGTTATTATAACAATCACACAAAACAACACATTATTAAAGCAATAACTTGCATTCGCTTTTCCAATCTCGCTTATTACCTTCTCACTATTCTTAAATCGAGTAGGAAGCTACCCATTATTAAGCAGTAGTTGGCTGCTTGTACAATCCTAAATCGCTTAAACAGCGGCAGAAGTCGGCAACGCCAGTGCTTGACGAGCTTTTTTCATACCTTCATACAGCCAAAGCCTCAACGAAGAGCGGCATTTGGCAGGACGGTACACTATACTATAAATCAGTGGAAGTATCTTGAGCGCTATCTTCTAGATGCGCGCTTAGAGATTAGCAACAATCGAGCGGAGCCAAGACTAGCGCGAACATATTCAGCATCATAGAAACAGCCAGAGAAAAAAGCTTAAATCCTTGACAAGCGCCCATGCTGGGCAAAAAAAAAGACGTACGGCTTATTTTAGCCTTACGTCTTTTGCTAATCACTCATTAGTCATGTATTAACAATTTCTATTCCTCTTTCTAAATATTTACCTTTAATACTATCCTTTATCTTAGAATCCGTAATAATCATACTAACTTTCTCCAAATCAGACACATGAAATAAAGATACCACTCCAAATTTCGAACTGTCTGCCACAACTATAATTTGTTGAGAACACTCCATCATTTTCTTTTTTACCTCGATCTCGCCAATTCCGTAATCAGTTATGCCAGCATGCAGAGAAATACCACTGCAGCTAGCAAATGTAATATCAATATGCAAGCTCTCAATAAATTTTTCTGCTATACTGCCTATAACACATCTTTCTTCCCCTTTTATAATTCCACCAACCATAAGTATAGTATAGTTGGGCATATCTCTAAGTTCATCAACAATAGCAAGCGAGTTTGTTATGACCGTTAATCTTCTTATTCTACGTTTAATTGCTCGGGCAACTTCAGTGTTAGTAGTACTAACATCCAACGCAATTGCCTGGCCCTCTGTTACATATTTTGCTGCAATTTGACCAATTTCAATTTTTTCTTCACTATTTTTAGTTTCTCTAACCCAAAAGTTAACTTCTCGCGTTTCTACCTTTTCTAGCACTGCTCCACCATAAACTCTTTTCAAATAACCTTGTTTTTCCAAATATTCAAGGTCCCTTCTCACCGTTTCAATTGATATATTAAATAGCTTTACAAGATATGCCACTTTAACGTTTCTATCCTTTTCTAACATCGCAATAATTCTAGCATGTCGTTCCTGAGCTAACATTCTTACTCACCCGCCTAACATATTCCTGAAAAACCAATCATTACAGATAAATGAGTCGCAACGTTACGAAATAAGGAGAATCCAGCCATTTAACCTGTCCGTGCAGCCCAATATAGTTCAATAGTGACATGACTCAATTAAATGCAGACCGATTGAACCTATTAGAATTAGCAACAAGAAAATTTCTTTACTAACCGATAGTGATTCTTTGAAAAACAGAACACCAACAATCGTAATCAGGACAATTCCAACGCCCGCCCATATAGCATATGCCACACTCACTTGAATTTTTTTCAGTGCTAAAGAAAGCATGCTTAAACTTAACACATAAAAACCAAACATGGGAACAGTAAATACTATCTTGGTGCATCCTTCCGAAAGTTTCATCATAGTAATGCCACAAACCTCTAATAATATCGCCAAACTTAAAAATATCCACTGCATGTAAGTAACCTCTCTTATCATAATATTATTTATTATCATAACATAGTCTTTTGCTTTCAAACAATACAAACCAAGTGTAACAGCCACTTAACAATCTTTTAACATATAACTATGAATACCCTTTTTTGGGGTCACATGCCCATCAAGCTAAGAATAATTAAGTCGCTTCTCAATCTTAATATCAATATCTATTTGATTAAGGAGTCTCACCAGCAAAACGTACGCTAAGAACTTTTTTTAATGAAGAAAAGCAGGTTTTCCGTGCAATAAGGGGTACGGCAACGATTCGTTGTTATCAGCACCATTTTAGTTAACATAACTTTTTTCTCTAGATTTTAGCCTAATGCAAGTAAGCCAGTTATGAGGTAAATAAAAGCAGTCAATAAATCAAAGTGAATTTATTGACTGCTTTTACCGTTTGTTTTTAATTTGGACCGGGAATGATTATATATTTGACTTTAGCGTTTCACCTCTGTCACAAATCTGGCTCCCATTTCAAAGGCTTTTTTACAATCTCTTGGAAATTCTTCTTGTCGCCTTTTTGCTTTTTCTTCAGAATTAAATTTCGTAGCAACATATTTGGAATAATCGTCAAACTGATAAGTATCGGTAACAAACAACGATTCTGATGATCCAAAAATTCTTTTCATAGCCCATTCAATCGTTTGTAAATGGTAATTGTATCCCATCTCTTTCATCTGGCTTTCGTTCACATTCATAGTATAAATAAAACCTGTTGGTATCTTTTTATTAAAAAGAGTGGAATAGTTCTCATCATACACCAGATACGGGAAAATTAAACGTTCGATAAATGACCTCATTTCGCCAGTAGCAGCCCCTAAATAAATGGGAGATCCTAGAATGAGTGCATCTGCTTGTTCAATTTTTTCTAAAATCAGTGTCAAATCATCTCTACATGCACATTTTCCATAACTCTTCCCATCTTTTAGTTTACAAGCAAAACAACTGATACACCCTTTATAATTAAGATCATAAAGATTGATGAGCTCTGTCTCTGCTCCTTGTGAAGCTGCTCCTTCAAGTGCTTTATTTAGCAAAGTAGCTGTATTCCATTTTTTCCTTGGACTTCCATTAATAGCGATCACCTTTTTCATAACTCAAGCCGCCTTCCTCTTATTTGATTTATTTCTTTTAATTGTATATGATATTATCAAAAAGAAAAGTATGCACTTTTATAATAGATACTATACAAAAGGAGAGCAGCTATGCAAAAATGGTCGCCAAACGAATGTAAATGTCCTATTACATATACGCTGTCCGTTGTCGGAGGTAAATGGAAGTGGCTTATACTTTATAAGCTATTTGAAAATGGAGTACAACGCTACGGCGAGTTGAAAAGAAATATACCGTTAATTACACATAAAATGTTAAGTCATCAACTCAAAGAACTAGAATTGGAAAAATTAATCTACCGGAATGAGTACCACCAAATTCCGCCTAAAGTTGAATACTCGCTAACAGAAAAAGGCAAAACACTCATCCCAATCTTACAGCTTATGTCAGAGTGGGGAGCAAAAAATAAACCGTCCAACAATCCGCTTCCCTAATCATCAGGGCATGTGCTTTCTTACTGATTAGTACTGAGCAATTACTTTCATGATAGCGAAGCTTGAAGAACCGTAGCCAACAAATTGACTACGGTTCTTCATCAACTGAATTCAGCATTACTATGAATCTTTTTTAATAACCAAGCCATATTTTCCCCCAGATTTTTCATATTAGCCATTCCTTCTTGGTCTTGTTCCACTTCACCAATCTGATTGCCATAAACCATATTCCAATAAGTTGAGCCTACGAGAAACATCTCTTTACTATGTAAAAAATGATTTAAAGTATCAAAAGCGCTAATCGCGCCACCACGGCGAGCTGCAATGACTGAGGCTCCGACCTTATATTTTAGCAATCCTTTATTCGCTGCTAACACCATACTGGCCCGATCAATGAATGCCTTTATCTGTGAAGTGACGTCTGCGGAGTATACGGGTGAGCCAAGAATAATCCCATCTGCGGCGATCATTTTTTCCAAATAAACATTAAAAGAATCGTCTGTTATCACACAGTGCCTATTCTTTTGCTTCATACAAGCACCACAAGCAGTACAGCCGCTTATATTTTGACTGGACAATGAAATCATTTCCGTATCAATTCCCTGCCGATTCAGTTCATTAAACACGGTTTGAATTAATCGGGCTGTATTTCCTTCTTTATGAGGACTTCCATTAATGCCAACTACTTTCATAACTTATCATCTCCTGTACCTAAACAAGCTTTAAAATTTGTTTCCTGCTAAAAGGGCCCCCATGCCCGCTGTAAAATGTGTGAGCATGTTCTAGTAACATTCGGATATTATTAAATAATGCTTTTTCATCATTTGCAAAATAAGCCGCACATGCATTTCCAGTCAAAGGGGATGAAACCACCATATCACCGACAATGGCCTCTCCCGAATCTAAAAGAACCGTGATAGAACAATCGCTGTGCCCAGGCGTATAGATTATTTTTCCTGCCACGCCATATTGATTTAAATCAAACATCGACTCAACGATAATATCTGGTTCCACAGTCTGACATAGGATTGGCTCATTTTTCAAAATCATTTCTAATACTCTCTCGCCCAATTCATTTCTCGGGATAACTTTCGGATTTTTACCGGTTTTTAAAGCATCTACCGCATTCTTATGGCAAAGCACTGGAGCATCCGTTAGTTCTTTAAGTTCATGAACATGCGCAAAGTGATCGGAATGACCATGGGAAATTACGATGAGATCAATATCTCGGGGGTTAATTTTGAGCTTTGAAAATAGCTCCACATACTTCTCACGCGTAGCATCTGTTCCCGTATCGACTAACAGCAGCCCTTTGTCCCTCACTAAGAACAAATTAGAAATACCTAGAGTAATTGTCGTTATTTCACTCATTCTATTTCTCCACCTCTCATTTTGCTTTTAATACTGACCATTCAGTATTAAGTATTTAAAAAATTACTCATGGTATTTATGATACGCTCCATGAGTTGCCATGAACACTTTGACAAAAAGTTTGCTTAATCCTTCTTGTTTAATCCCAAAATAATTTGTCCAGGCATCGCGAAAACAAATATAAGCATAATTAGGAATAATATTAGTAAAGAACTCTGCCACTAAACGCTCTTGCCTATCATAATCATTCCAATTCTCTAACCCTGAAAAGGTATTTTCCTTGTCTATTAGCGCTTCGACAATTTTAAAAATCACTGGTTTTTTGTTTGATTTTTTTAGCGATTCAATCATGATAATACGAATTAAATCCGCATTGCTTTCCTCGAAACGCGAATATCTAGTCTGAATCCGCTCAGCTAATTCCCTTGCCTTCGTCTGATGCGTATCATTTTCAGCTATGGCAATCAATTCAAGATAGTCACGCACAAATTTTTGAATAAGCACTTCTAAAATTTCATCTTTACTTTTGAAATGATAATAAATTACTGATTTTGGTACATTTGCTACTTGCGCAATTTCGTCAACCCGCGAACCTGCAAAACTTTTTTCAGCGAATACTTGAATTGCCGCTTGCAAGATTCTAATTTTCGCATCGGGTATATTCTTCCTTATCATACATCACCTTCATCGCTTTAATACTGACTTTTCAGTACTAAAAGTAACATGAATATACTTATTTGTCAAGAATCGCAAAATAAAAGAGGCCCAAGTTAACTGTACGTGGACCTCTCGAATCTGGCAAGAATTCAATGGATGCTAACTACCACAACTCTTTTTTGCGGCAGTTTAGGATTGTTAAGAGGACATTATTCTTGAATTGGTTCATCAACCGTTAAAATTACAAGCAAACTTAAAGCGGCGCACAGAGCAAAAAATGAAAATACTGCCCCATAATTAAATTTATCCAATAAAAATCCTGCGAACATTGGCGAAAAAACACTCCCCAAATGTCCTCCACTATTTACTACTGCAATGGCAATCGGAAAAGTCTTCTTAGTTGTAAGTCCCATTGGATATGCTGTAAATGCTGAAAAACCAAGATTAAGTAAAAATCCAGTGAAAAAAAGCATGATTCCCAAAAGTCTCGCATCGGCAGGTGAGTTAATCAAGAGAAGCATCATAATAGCTGTCGATAATGTACTTACCAGCATCAGTGGCTTGCGCCGTTTATCGAAAATTTTATCAGCAATCCACCCCCCAATTAAATTACCTAATACTGCCCCAATCCATGGTGCAGAAGCAACAAAACCCATTTTGATAAATGAAAAATGCTTTTCATTTACTAAGTAAGAAGGTATCCAAGTAAGTATTCCATTAACCACACTTAGCATTAAACAGTAACCAAAGGTATTTCCCCAAATATTCCATGAGCAAAAAATTTGGGCATTTGTCTCAATTTTAGAAACATGCTTTAAATGAATCAATTTATCCAACCACAAAAACGATTTTTTCTGTTGTATTTCCTTCTGCTGATTGGCTACTGCTGTATTTTTAATATAATCTACTTCACCAGGTGAACAAAACGGACTCTCTTCCGGACGATCTTTTATTAAAAAATACCATCCCGCTGCCAATATTATTCCCGGTAACGCAAACCAATAAAAAACATATCTCCAGCCATATGATTGCATAATTGCAACACAGATAGGCGGAACAATGACAGGAGCAAACTTAGCTGCAGCTAAATAAATACCAGAAGCTATCCCCTTTTCTTTTGGCGGAAACCAAGTATTAATAGTAGCAGCCATGCCCACAGGTGTTGGCCCTTCCGCAAGACCTAGTCCTAAACGATACATTTTTATCATAAAAGCTGACCCTGAAGTTCCGATTAACCCGGTAAATACTGAAACCATAATCATTGACAGTGCCATCAATTTTTTTACCCCAAACAAACTATACCAGAATCCGGCCGGAATTTGCGTAAGGGCATACCCGACAAAAAAGAAACTGGCTAAGGACCCTGCCTCAAAATTACTCAGTTGAAACTCGGCCTTAATCACAGGCAATACTACTCCAATGTTTGCCCGATCACCATAAGAAAGAGTATAAATCACAAAAATAAATGCCAGAACAAACCAACGATATCGTGTAACGGTTTCAGCTCGTTGAATCTTATGCCGCTTTGCTGTTAACAACATTTCCATCGCTCCATTTTATCTTTAATCTAGTAAATAAATTTCTATAAATAGCTTACTTATGTTGGCCGATTAATCAATAACCACGATCATCCCACGCCGCCTCAATGAACTCGCATCCTTTTTCCTTCAGCATTTTATCTACCCAGGAAATATCCCAAGAATTGGACTCAATCGCTTTCATTATTCCAAGTTCTTTAGCAACCACTGCTTTAGCCCTTTCCATAATATCAGCGGCTTCTCTGGGATTGATAACAACAACACTATCAGCATCACCGACCAAAATATCACCCGGATTCACGACTATTCCGCCTAAAGCTACAGGTACATTTATCTCACCCGGTCCCTCCTTATAGGGACCATTCGACGTGGTTCCAACAGCATAAACCGGAATATCCATATTCTTGATCGCATCTGAGTCACGTACAGCCCCGTCGATAACAAGACCAGCAATTCCCCGTTGTTTTGCCCTTGTTATCATTAACTGTCCAGTTACAGCATTAGACAATTCCCCCTGCACGGCGACAACAACGACATCTCCAGTTTGAGCCATCTCAATAGCCTTATAAAGCAAGAGATTATCTCCAGGTCGTGCCTTAACAGTAAACGCAGTACCCAATAAAGGAGCCTTATTTAATGGCCTAATCTTAGCATCAATACAAGCACTACGATTCATACAATCATCGATATTGGCAACTGGGATGCCCCTAAATCCTTCTACAACCGAACGTGATGGACGATTAAATTTTGTATAAATTCGAAAACCTGTGTTTGTCATAAAAATCAACCCCATTCTATATTGATAAAATTTTTAGAAGATTATCTTTAGTCTCATTTTACAGTAAAGAATAAACGTAGTAAAATGAATTTAATAGCACTGAATTATTAATGTTTTTAATAATTCAAAGGAGATTAACTATGCAAATTCATGACATTCAAGCCTTCTTGGCGGTTGTTCGTACTAAAAACATAAGCCGAGCCGCCGAAGAAATGTACTTATCACAATCTACCATCACGCATCGACTAAAAAATCTGGAATTAACAATGGGAGTCACGCTTCTTGATCGCGGGCGAGGCATGAAAAACATTTACCTAACACCATCAGGAAAAGATTTCCTACAAATAGCCAAAAGGTGGGACGTCTTGTGGAAAGAAACTGAATTTTTAAAGAAACAAGGCGATCATATGGCCTTATCCTTCGGTACATTAGAAAGTCTTAACCTAAGTGTTTTTCCATCTCTTTTTATATCGCTAAGCCAGCATATACCAAAAATCAGATTAGAAATCCATACACAACATACAGACGATCTTTATTCTTCTGTAGAAAGAAGACAGATTGATGTTGCATTCGTACTACGGGAAATTTTTTCACCAAACATAAAAAAAGAACCATGGGCAACAGCCCCTATGGTTCTTTTAAAAACTAGCAACCCAAGTGAAGCAGAAAAAATAATGATTGACAATAATAACTTGAATGCGGATAACGAAGTATATACCCCCTGGTCTGGAACTAACTTTACGTCATGGCATGATCAATGGTGGGACCCTACCTGTCGATATCGCATAAATATTACAGGTGTCAATCTTATCCTTACTTTACTCCAAGACGTCGAAAAATGGGCTATCGTACCTATGTGGCTAGCACAATACGCCACCAAACTCGGTAACTTTAGTTATTATCGGCTATCCAATCCGCCCCCTGATCTGATTTGCTACAAAATAACCCATAAATTTCCCAAACCAAGTACGCAAAGAAGTCTTTTAGTTCTTAATGAATATCTTAAGAATATAAAAATATCGTAGTCATTGCATCATTATATATCTCTAGCTACTTCATAAGCATCCCAAATAGCGTACATGATATTTTGTACTTTTCTGGCATCACCTAATAAATAAATCTCTCCCACAGCATTTTTAACTTCATCATACAACTTTCTTTGCCCATTATAGCCAATACAGATAATGGCTGAATCGGCTTCAATTGTTTCTGTCTGATCATTACACTTAACAATAAACCCTTGCTCGTTCGCTTTAACAATGGCTGTCTGTGTTCTAATATCCACGCCTTTGAATTTCAACAGTTCTTTTAGCATTTCGTCATTAGCGGAACATAAAGGCCCGCCTACCTTTAAGATGCCATCCATCATCTCGACAATAGTTACCTTTTTGCCTGCTTGCGCCAGCCATAATGCCGTCTCACAACCGACAAGACCTCCGCCAATAATCACAGTTGACTTGCCTGGATCTTTTTTACCAAGCAACACGTCTTCCGCAGTAAATACCTTGTCATCGCCATCTTCAATGCGCAGCATTTTAGGTGTGGACCCTGTAGCTACAATCACCGCGTCTGCATCTTGCTTGGTCATCATTTCTTTCGTAACTTCACTATTTAAGTGCACATCTACCTTAAGATCCTTGAGTTCTAAAGTGTACCAATCAGCTAACTTGATATCATCTTCTTTAAAGTCAGGTGCTCCGCCTGGTATCACATTGCCACCCAGTCTACTACTCTTTTCATAAAGCGATACCTTATGTCCACGCAGTGCACAAACCCTGGCTGCTTCACAACCAGCCACACCCCCGCCAACAATTACAACCTTTTTCATTACAGTTGCCTGTTTCAAGTCATATTCTCTTTCTCTACCGACTGCAGGATTTACAGCACAAGAAAGCGAGGCAAAATGCTGTAGTCTCCCCATACAGCCTTCCTGACAGGATAAACAAGGACGAATTTTTTCGATTTTCCCCTGACGTATTTTATTAGGTAGGTCAGGGTCGGCCAGCAAGGGCCTTGCCATGGAAATCATATCGGTCTTACCTGTAGCAATTGCCTCACTGGCAAGATCAGGATCATCCACTCTGCCAGCCGTAATTACCGGTACTTTTAGTATCTGTTTCAATATTTCATTATAGGGTAAATACATGCCTTTTTTATGATACATCGGCGGATGGCTCCAGTACCAGGAATCATATGATCCGACATCGCCATCAAAAGCGTCATATCCAGCTTGTTCAAGTAGTCTGGCAACTTCCTTCCCTTCTTCAATGTCACGGCCTTTTTCCACAAAGTCCTCGCCTGGAAGTCCGCCCTTGTTCCAGTCTTTAATAAAGCTTTTAATACTATAACGTAGAATCACAGGAAAATCCTGACCACATTCAGCTTTAATCGCTTGAACAATCTCACTGGAAAAACGCAAGCGATTCATCAAACTCCCGCCATATTCGTCCGTTCTATGGTTAAAGAAGGAAATGGTAAACTGATCTAATAGATATCCTTCGTGAACAGCATGAATCTCTATTCCATCAAACCCGGCCTTTTTCGCAATAGCCGCCGATTCAGCAAACTTCCTGACATAAGTTTTAATCTCTGCTATGGTCAGTTCCCTGCATACCAGTCCAGGAACCCATCGATGCGGAATAGGCGAAGGACCAATAGCCTCCATGGTGCCATTGATAGCGGGAACACTGACCCGTCCAAATCCAGCCGACAATTGCAGAAATATTTTTGCATCATAGGCGTGAATTCTTTCAGTCATTATTTTTGCCGTTTTCACAAAGTTTACAGGATTCAGTGTCGGACAAGCCATAGACGGCATAGCACTTTTTTCAATTTCATTTTCAACATAAGTGACACCAGTCAGAATAAGACCGGCGCCGCCTTTGGCTCTGGCAACATAGTATTCGACACCTTTTTCGTTATACACACCGTCTTCTGTTGTAAGTCCGCCAGGTCCCATTGGTCCCATAACAATTCTGTTCTTAATTTCAAGTGTTCCAATTTTTATCGGATTAAAAAGATTGGCATGTTGCTGTTTCAAATTAAATCCCCCTTTATTTGCTTTTTATTTTCAATTTTCATCTAAAAATTGAATGCTAATATTGACAACCATGATCCATTACATTTTTCGATTAATATTCATATTAAGCTTAAAAAGTATTTTCCGTAATAATGCAATTTCATCGACAGATAAAGAAGCATATAAACTGCTCATTAGTCTCTCTTCCAAAGGAGCTACTTGCTTAATTAATAATCGTCCATTTTCTGTAATATTAATTAAAAAAGAACGTCGATCTTGTGGATTGGCAGCTCTTTTTATCCAGCCTTTTTTCTCTAATTGGTCCAGTATCTTTGTAATATTATTGGGATCTTTCTCAGTGCGCTCCGACAACTGTCGCTGTGAAATTCCGTCTTGTTCAGCAAGTTTATTTAAAACTGCCCATTGTTCTGATGTAATATCAAAAGACTGAAAGCTTACACTGAAGTATTGGTTAACCTTTCTGGCAACCGTGCTAATAATATAGCCTAGCGAATCATCAATATTTAACATAAAGTCTCCTTACTAAATAATATTATATTATCTAATATTATTATACGTATACATACTTTTGTCAAGTAAGGTACTACAAAAATCAAATTATATGTCCATTAAACAATTACTTGCTTAATTCGTCAGTTTGTCTTTGCAAGCATTTAATTTGGTCTTGTAGTGCTTTAATATCTATCTCCAATTTTTTGGTGGACTTCTCTTCTTCTTTCGTTTCAAATAGTCCGTTAGCCAGTACATTCAACTCATCAATTGTTAATGATTGCGCCATAACAAAACCCCAGAAATCAACATGTGTATTATAAATTTTGTCTATGCTTGCTGCACCCCGTGGAGCTGTTTAGCCATGCCAATCTAAAATCAATATTTGATTTTCGCAATAAACTTCTTTACAATAGAAAAAAGAATATTTTTCTATACGATTTTAAACACTGGAGGAATAACATGGAAACGTTAGAGGCCATTAGGCAAAGAAGAAGTATTCGAGAGTTTCAAAATGAACCTGTACCACAGAAAGCGATCGAAGAAATTTTAGAATTGGCCATGAAAGCACCTTCAGGAAAGAATCGTCAACCATGGCGATTTGTTGTGTTACAAGATCAAAAAAAAGCTGAATTCGTCAACGTTATGGCAAACGCTATAAGCCTTCGAAGACAGCAAGGTTTAGATATTGGAAGTTCTAAATTAAGCCTCAAGGCGATAAAACAGGCACCCGTTGTCATTTTAGTATTTAATGACTTTTCTCATTCTGAAAAAGACTACAATCACTTTAAATTATTGACTGATACTCAGTCAATCGGTGCGGCTATCCAAACAATGATTTTAGCTGCACAAGATTTTGGACTCGGCACCCTTTGGATTTGTGATATTTTTTACTCTGAACGTGAAATATGTTCATGGTTAAATCGTAGCGATGAACTTGTAGCAGCAGTCGCAATGGGATATGCCAACCAATCCCCTTCTCCACGCCCGCGAAAATTATGGAATGAAGTGACAGAATGGATAAGAGGAAATGAAGATGGATTATAATAAAAAAGAAATTTTAGCCTATTTAAAAGAAATATTAGCAATATCCAGTCCTTCAGGCTATACCAAAAATATAATGGATTATCTAATACACGAACTAGAGACTCTAAATATTTCGTATTTTACAACCATTAAAGGTGCAATAATAGCAACTGTTAAAGGTGAAAATGATGAGTACGAGCGAACTTTTTCTGCCCATGCTGATACTCTTGGCGCGATGGTTAAATCCATAAAACCCAATGGAGCGCTTGCGCTGACGTTGATCGGAAATTATATGATGTCCTGTGTCGAAGGGGAAAACTGTACGGTTGAAACACTGGACGGAAAATCTTATTCGGGTACCATTCAAACAATAAAACCGTCCGTACATATTAGCGGTGACGAAGCAAGAGAACTTAAAAGAATTCCGGAAAATATGGAGATCATTTTGGATGAAAAGGTTTTCTCAAATTCTGATGTTGAAGAACTGGGAATAAACGTCGGGGACTATATCTGCATCGACACGCGCACAACGATAACTGAAAAAGGTTTCATCAAAAGCAGATACTTAGATGACAAGGCCAGTGTGTCTATCTTGTTATATGTGTTAAAGTATATCACCCAAAATCACCTAAAACTTGCCTATACAACGAACTTTTATATAAGTAATTATGAAGAAGTTGGTCATGGCGCCAGTTCTTGCATACCACAGAAAACAAAAGAATTTATTGCTGTTGATATGGGGGCCCCAGGTTTTAGCCAAAATTCGTCAGAGTATAGTGTGTGTATCTGTGCAAAAGACACTTCAGGCCCCTATGACTATGAGCTAAGGAAGAATCTAATTCAAACTTGTAGAGAGTATCATATCCCATATAAAACAGATATCTATCCCCATTACAGTTCGGATGCTTCAGCCATACTTCGCGCTGGATGGGATGTAAAAACAGCACTTTTGGGCCCGGGTATATTTGCTTCTCATGCTTATGAGAGAACGCATATTGATTCTATTTTAGCGACAATTGACCTGATAATTAATTACATCATGAAATGATAATTTATGAAGAGGTACAAAGCGTTAATTGCTGTCCAAAAGGCAATTAACGCTTTCCTAGTTTAATTCTTTATATTCATTCAGGTCTGCACAATAGGATTCACATTTTATTGGCCTCAACAATGGGCTGATAGATGTCTAACTCACAATAATTATCTTTACATAAATTATTATTGATATATTCAAATCTAAACGTATCGGCAAATTTATAACCTGATTTAAAGATCCATTTAGAATACATATGAACAAGCAATCGCCCGACTTGCCTGCCATTAATATCATCGGGACGAAAGAAACCAACAAAACGAAAGATTACATATTTGTGTGCGGGGATAGCAATGCCCTCCATATTATCCGGCATATGTTCAAGATCGTGAACTTGTAGGGATGGCATATAATAAATGCAGCCATTGTCAGTATCACTCCAGTCTGTATAACCAAAGTAAATTTGTGAGTCAACTGAATTCATGATTCTGTGCCTCTGATTATAAAAGAAATCCCTACCATAAAAATTAGCAACCCTGTCACCCGATTTACTAAGAATTTTATGTTTCACACCCACTAGGTAAAATTTTTGTTTAAACATAAAAGCGGGCTTATAGATAACCGAGTTATTCATGGACATAATGTCATCAATATTGAGTTTTTCTTGAATAACGAGCGACGTGGGATCTACTCTGATCTTCAGCGGCGTAATACCAAATTTTTTCCGAAAAGCTCGAATATAGGACTGTTCATAATCAAAACCATAATCCATAGCAATATCAATGACTCTTCGATTTGTATCCTTTAAATCAGAAATACTAGACGAAAGTTTTCGGAACTGGACATATTCCATCAAGGATTCTCCTGTCAACGATTTAAATATTCTAATCAAGTGGTACTTCGATATACTACAGTGCGTCGCTATATCATCTAAATTGATCTTCTTGTATAGATTATCTTCTACATATTGAAGACACTCGGCAATCGTTTCTTTCAAATCCATTGTGATATGCACCCCAATCTCCTACTTGCCGTTTCATTCATTTTAAAAAGACTACTATAGTAGTATCTCTTGGATTCTTATAAAAATGGATAAGACTTGAAAATCAGTGTTGCATTATGCCCGCCAAATCCAAAAGAATTTGTCAGGGCATAAGTAATATCCGCCTGCCTCCCCTGATTTGGAACATAATCCAGATCGCATTCATTATCAGAATTCCGATAATGAATGGTAGGCGGCAAAAATCCCTCTTTAACTGCCAAGGCAGTAATGATGGACTCAATGGCTCCGGCAGCTCCTAACAAGTGACCTGTCATCGATTTAGTAGAACTTACGGCGAGCTGGTAGGCATGCTGCCCAAAAACAGATTTTATTGCAGCTGTCTCACTTTTATCGTTTAATTCCGTTGAAGTGCCGTGAGCATTGATGTATTGAATATCCGTAGGATGAATGGCAGCGTCCGCCAAAGCGAGTTTCATACACCTTGCACCGCCTTCTCCGCCAGGTGCAACGGCTGTAATATGATATGCATCATTCGTACAACCATAACCTACGATTTCTGCAATAATATTTGCCCCACGCGCTAATGCATGATCAAGTTCTTCTAGAATTAACATCCCTGCCCCTTCTCCCATAACAAATCCATCCCTGTCACGATCAAAAGGCCTGCAAGCCGTATAAATATCTGGATTTGTTGTCATGGCTTTATTCGCGCAAAAGCCAGCCATAGCCAAGCGGGTAATGGGCGCTTCAGCACCACCAGCAATCATCACATCAGCCGTATTTCTTTGAATGACTTTAAAAGCATCACCGATCGCGTTTGTAGATGAAGCGCAGGCAGAGACGACACATTCTACGAATCCTTTTACACCAAGCTTAATAGCGATCATTCCAGCTGCCATATTAGGTAACATCATGGATACCATAAAAGGACTAACACGGTTTGCACCCTTTTCTAAAAGTATACGATGTTGATTCTCAAGAGTTTCCAGACCACCAATTCCGGAACCTACGATCATACCAACCGTTTCCTCATTCATTATTCTACTCGGATCTAACCGCGAGTCTTCGAGAGCCATCTGAGCTGCTGCCAGTGCATATTGGGAAAACCGGTCTGTTCGCTTACTCTCTTTTTTCTCAATAAAATTATTCGAATCAAAATCCTTTATTTCTGCCGCAACCTTGGTAGGCAAATCACTTACATCAATCCTTTCAATAGGACTAATACCATTTTTTCCATTTTTAATTGACTGCCAAAATGACTCCACATCTAAGCCTAAAGATGTAACTGCGCCCATTCCAGTAATTACTACACGACGATCCATCTATTCGTCCCCCGCTCTCATCATAAGTTTATTTCAATCATAGCCAGTCAACTTCAGACCTACTACTGTTATTATCCCAGAAGTATCATTGACTTGTACTAAGGTTAACACATATTGAACATTAAAAATGAACAACTATTGCTTTTTGGTGGCACTACCAAATGAACAGCTAGCAAATTGCACAAGAAACTTTCCATGTAAAAAAACCTTAGCCATATCAAAATCGGCCAAGGTTTTTTCATATCATATTACAATAATAATAAAATCATAAAATACCATGAATTTCAATAACCTATTCCAAAATTCAAGCCCTTATTGTAATTAGAAAACACAGTTCGTAAGAAATCACCTAGCCCAGTAAAGAGCAGAGCACTTGTGGAATAGCTGCTAGCGATGCCTGTCTTTCCACGGCTCCAATATTAAAAGCAACTTTTGGCATACCATAGACAATGGAACTGGCTTCATCCTGCCCAATCGTTCTTGCACCGTTTTTTTTCATTGAAAGCAACCCTTTCGCCCCGTCATAACCCATACCTGTCAAAATAATACCAATGGCATTACGGCCAACTTCCTGGGCAACCGATTCGAATAATACATCTACTGACGGGCAATGACCGTTCACCCTTTCACCAAGAAAGCACTCAACACTATACTCATGAGCGCCCCGCTTGACACGCATATGGTAATCACCGGCGGCAATCAAAACACGGCCCGGCAGTACCAAGTCGCCTGTTTTCGCTTCCTTCACTTCAAACGGACACGCATTATTTAGGCGATTGGCATACATAGCAGTAAAACCGGCTGGCATGTGTTGCACAATGACGATACCCGGCATATTGACAGGGAGCCTTTTTAATACTGCGGCAATCGCTTCTGTTCCACCTGTTGAGGCCCCCATAGCGATGATGCCATTTCGTTTAACTAACCCCTCTCTTCTGGCAACTGATACAGGACTAGTCAAATTTTTACGTAGCATTACCTTAGCCGATGAAGCAATTTTGATTTTAACGATTAGTTCATTGACAAACGCATCAATCCCACGACTACTTCGCAAATCCGGCTTAGTCACAAAATCAACCGCACCCGCATTCAAGGCATCTAAAACGTTTTCGCCCAATGAACTGACCACAACAACCGCAATCGGATATTGCGGTATAAGCTTTCGTAAAAATTCAATCCCGTTCATTCGAGGCATCTCGACATCCAATGTCATCACATCAGGCTCAAATTCTAAAATTTTATCCCTAGCCATATACGCGTCAGACGCGGTTGCCACGACTTCGATGAATGCATCCTGGGCAATTTTTTGCGCTAAAGTTTCCCTGAAAATAAGTGAATCATCGACTACCAAAACCTTTATCTTCTTAACACGAATCACAGTCTTTATTCCTTTCTGTAAACAGCAGGTGCAACAAATTGATATTTGCTTTCATGGCGATTCAAGGATTCAGAGTGACCAATAAACAAGTAGCCCCCTCGTTCCATATTATCATAAAAGCGATTGACTAGTTCCTGCCTAGTTTCAGCATCAAAATAAATCATGACGTTACGGCAAAAAATAAGGTGAAATTTTTTCTTAAAGGGAAACGCTGCGTTCATAAGATTAAACCGCCGAAATATGACTTCCTCCCGGATTCGCTTGGTAAGAACGCTAAATTCTTCGTCGACCTTACAAAAATATCGTGTCTGCCAGTTTTTAGGGAGCGTTTTCAACAAATCGCTAGAATACATAGCGGCCTGGGCCTTTTTCAACGCTGCCGTAGAAATATCGGTAGCCAAAATCTTTGTGTCCCACCCTACCTTGTTTGATCCAAAAAAATTATCAATAAGCATTGCCAAAGTATATGGCTCTTCCCCTGTAGAACATCCTGCGCTCCATAGTCGTAGATCCTTGTGTTTAGCCTCAACTTTACTAAGATAGGGCAATACCTCTTGCTCCAAGAACTCAAAATGCTTGGGTTCGCGCAAAAAATAGGTATGATTTGTAGTAAGCTTGTCCAAAAGAATACTTCCGGCCTTACCCGTATGATCACTAACAATATATCGAAAATATTCGGAAAAACTATTGAAACCACTTTGCACCATATAGTGATGTAAACGTCCATATACTAATGTTCTTTTCTGAGCTAAATTAATTCCGTAATTTTGCTTAACAAACTGGACAAGTTCATTAAATTCCTGATCCGTTAATAATTCCATGGACTGTCGCCTTTCAAAGTATACAAATAAATTGCCAAAAACGGAAATATATCTTCATTAGTACTTGTCAAATTCATTGTCATCAAGAATAATTTGGGTCTTTGACGTCAGCTGTGGTTCATGCATGGCTGATTTTCTTTCTGGCCTGGATTCTTGCTGCTTTTTGCCTAACCTCATCTCAATCGCCCGTAAAACTTCCGGACTGAGATTTTCTTCCCCCTGAAACTTGTTCGTTTGCTTTAATTTAAATTTGGAAACATTATTTTTCAAAACTTCCGCCTGACTAGATAATTCTTCACTCGACGATGCACTTTCCTCGGCCGTTGCAGAGTTAGTTTGTACCACTTGAGACACCTGAGCAATCGCCTGGTTCACCTGAGATATCGCCGTAGCCTGTTCATTGGAAGCACCCGCAATATCACCTACAAGTATCGCTACTTGCGCTACCCCGTCGACAATTCCATTCAATGCCTCTGACGTTTCGTTGGCTATTTTAGTCCCTGAATCCACCTTTTTAATTGATCCTTCAATCATCGCTGTTGTTTCCTTCGCCGCATCGGCACTCCGGGCGGCTAGATTCCTGACCTCTTCCGCCACCACAGCAAATCCTTTGCCATGCTGGCCGGCTCTGGCTGCTTCCACTGCGGCATTCAAAGCTAAAATATTGGTTTGAAACGCAATTTCATCAATGACCTTGATAATCTTGGAGATATTGGCCGACGATTCGTTGATTTCCGCCATGGCCTTGACCATGCCCTGCATTTGATCTTTTCCTTCTACAGCCTTACCTTTAACAGACATCGACAATTCATTGGCCTGATTGGCATTCACTGCATTCTGCTTAGTCTGGGCAGCTACCTGCGTCATCGATGCGGTAATTTCCTCAATCGAACTGGCCTGCTCGGTGGATCCCTGCGACAGCGCCTCCCCTGACGCGGCAATTTGCTGTGAACCGGCAGCCACTTGCTCTGCTGCAAAATTGATATTCATCATCGCCAGGTTGATATGTTCCGCCATATTATTAAATGACTGCGCCAGCATTCCGACTTCATCCTTCATATGTACATTCACTGTGACATTAAGATCACCTGTGGCTATTTTACTGGCCGCTTCAACCACTCTACTCACAGGCCGAGAGATGCTTCGCGCTACATAGATGCCAAAACTTACGGATATCATGACTCCGATGACGACAAAAACAATCATCATAATCATAGCTTGCTGTGCAGCTTCCTTATTGGTAATCGCTCTTTGTTTTGCCGCCTTTACCTTCAGATCTTTTAGCTGATTGAAAATATCTGTAAAATTATTCGCTATACGAATACCGTCCGTTTGCATCAATTGATCGGCTTGTTCACTTTGTCCGGCCTGATCTAATACAAAAATTTTTTTTGCAAAAGGCTCATATTCGGTAATCGTGGCATCGACGGTTTTGAGCAATTTCTGACCTTCGTCAGTAATCATCGTATTTCCAATATTAGCGCGTTCTTCTTTTATTTCGTTGATGCGTGCCGAAAATTGTTTTATATTTTCGGATTTAATTACAGCATCCTTATTCATTATAACATCTCGGACATTTACCCGACTTCTTTGATAAGCCTCCGTAATATTTCCCATTTGTGCCAGCGGCACTGTATCGTTTTCATACAATGCAGTATCGGCCTGAGCCACTTTATAAAGATTTACTACACCAATCAAACCGACAATTGCGGCAATCACAGCAGCACAAAGAAACGCAACAGTCAATTTTTTAGCGATTTTTAAATTCTGAAACCAATTCATTTTGACTCCTCCTTTAATTTCGCCATTTCATCATCACTTAGTAGCCTGTCGCAATCAAGGATTAACTTTATGTCATTTCCCACTTTTCCGATTGCTTGGGTAAAGCGCTGATGATAACTGCTGTTAATCTTTGGAGGAGAAGCTAAATCCTGCTCAGGAATGGACAACACTTCTGCCACCGTATCAACAATAAGACCTACTGCTACTTCTTTTATCTCAATAACAATGATGCACGTCCGACTATCATATTCTCTCGGCATTTTTTTAAACCGTAGCCTTACATCAATAACAGGAATGATTTTGCCTCTTAAGTTAATGATCCCTTTCACATATCCCGGTAGGTCAGGAACTTCGGTGACTGACTGCATACCGATGATTTCTGTGACAAACCTAATTTCAATTCCGTAGACCTCCGACCCCAAGGAAAAAGTTAAGAATTTATCCTTTTGTGTATCATCTAGTTCCAAATCATTTCCTACCACCTCGGCCATAATACAGCTCCTTTCTTAAACCGCAAATTGTCTAGTACTTGTCAAATTCGTTATCGTCAAGAACAATTTTAGTCCTTGCAGTCAACATGGGTTCGTGCTTGGCTGACCTTTCTTCGGACTTGGATTCCTGCTGTTTTTTGTCTAGCATCATCTCAATGGTCCGTAAAACTTCCGGACTGAGATTTTCGCCCCCCTGAAACTTGTTCATTTGCTTCAATTTAAATTTGGAAACATTATTTTTTAAAACTTCCGCCTGACTAGATAATTCTTCACTCGACGATGCGCTTTCCTCAGCCGTTGCAGAGTTAGTTTGTACCACTTGAGACACCTGAGCAATCGCCTGGTTCACCTGAGATATCGCCGTAGCCTGTTCATTGGAAGCACCCGCAATATCACCTACAAGTATCGCTACTTGCGCTACCCCGTCGACAATTCCATTCAATGCCTCTGATGTTTCGTTGGCTATTTTAGTCCCTGAATCTACCTTTTTAATTGATCCTTCGATCATCGCTGTTGTTTCCTTCGCCGCATCGGCACTCCGGGCGGCTAGATTCCTGACCTCTTCCGCCACCACAGCAAATCCTTTGCCATGCTGGCCGGCTCTGGCTGCTTCCACTGCGGCATTCAGAGCTAGAATATTAGTTTGAAACGCAATTTCATCGATGACTTTTATAATCTTGGAGATATTGGCCGACGATTCGTTGATTTCCGCCATGGCTTTGACCATGTCTTGCATTTGGCTTTTCCCTTCTACAGCTTTTCCTTCAACAGCCGTAGACAGTTCATTGGCCTGATTGGCATTCACTGCATTTAGCTTAGTCTGGGCAGCTACCTGCGTCATCGATGCGGTAATTTCCTCAATCGAACTGGCCTGCTCGGTGGATCCCTGCGACAGCGCCTCCCCTGACGCGGCAATTTGCTGTGAACCAGCAGCCACCTGCTCTGCTGCAAAATTGATATCACCAAGAATTTGATTATTCCTTTTTATCATTTCGCCTAGCTTCTTACCTAACAAATCATTCTCTGATCTTACCTTTACTTGCACCGTCAGGTCACCTTCTGCAACTTTTTCAATAATAACCGCCTGTTCACGTATGCTGTCTACCATTTTATCGAATGACTGCATAAGAAATCCTATTTCGTCCTGCGTTGTAACCTCAACATTTACATTCACGTCCCCTACAGCAAGTTTATCTGCCGCTTCAGTCAATGCTTTAACCGGTTTGGCAATCGCCCTTGCAGTAAAGACCGCAATAACAGCTCCGGCTCCTAAGGCCGCTACGCCGAAAATAATCACTAACCACATTATCTTACTTTGCTCATCCACCATGCTTTTAAAATCTGCATTCATTTGCTGCGTGCGAAATTCCTGATATTTCTCCAACTGGTTGATCAATGCTTTGTTCTGTGGCGCTGCTTCAACAAGATTCACCTGCACCGCTTCCTGGTCTTTCCCTGCTTTTTTCAAATTAATTACTTTCTTTGCAGTTTCCGTATAACTGTTGTCGAGTTCTTCCACTTGTTGTATCATTTGGCGCCCCACTTCAGTCAGAGCAGCATCATGTAACTCTTTTTCGAGCTGACGATTACGACTTTCCAACTTTTCAAATGCTTGTAGAGCATTCTCGTCACCTGTCATCAAATAATCACGGAAGACGATCCCACGATTAGCCGCATTAAAAGCATTATCGGCGGATTTTCCTATTAGCGGCATTCTTTGAGCTTCAATAATTTTCATTTCTTGGATGTTCTGCATCAAATCATAAATCGTAATTCCAGAGGCAACCAAGCTGATAAAGACCACCACAAAAAAGCCGGTCAATATTTTTGCAGTCAAGCTTTTTTTCAACATGATATCACTCCTAATCGCAAATGTATGGGCAACGCCAGCCTTACTACCCATCGACGCCATTTGAACTAGCTCGTTGCATTAAGCCGCTTATGTCCAGGATTAAACTGATACTCCCGTCGCCAAGTAAAGTACAGCCTGCCAATCCTTCCACGTGCCGAATGTTCTTAATATAAGACGGCAAGGCTTTTACAACCACTTGTTGCTCGCCAATCAGTTCATCCGCAAAGAGACAAAATAGTTTACTTTCGTTTTCTACCATAATAATGATCCCATCTGTAAAACGAGTAATAGTAGTGTTTACTTTGAATATCCGATGGATTCGGAGTATGGGATAACATTGTCCTCTTATCATGATCATTTCATTACCATCAGGATCAACTACAAGATGACTTTCCTTGGCTTTAAATGACTCTTTTATCGCAGTAATCGGAACAGTATAACGAGCATCCCCCACACTGATCGTCATGCCGTCAACAATAGCAAGTGTAAGGGGAATTTTTAAAGTAATGGTCGTTCCCATACCGGGATTGCTATCAATTAATACAACGCCGCCAATACTATTGACATTTTTGATCACTACATCCATACCCACGCCTCGGCCGGAAAATTCAGTTACTTCCTTATTCGTCGAGAAACCAGGGGCAAAGACAAAAGAAAAAATTTCCTTATCAGTCAACTCACTTTCAAGTTTACGTATCAACCCGTTTTCTCTCGCTCGCTGCAGTATCTTTTCCTTATCCAGTCCACGACCATCATCTTTTATAAGAATAAACACGTCATTACCAGCATTCTTCGCTTCCAGTGTGATCTTGCCATCCGCCCGCTTTCCTGCTGCCACTCTTTCTTCACTACACTCAATACCGTGGTCAACTGCATTTCGAATCAAATGCATGAGAGGATCGGCAATATGCTCAATAATGTTTTTATCAACTTCCGTAGCTTCCCCAACTAATTCCAGCTGTACTTCTTTATGAAGCTTCTTGCACATATCGCGAACAATCCTATACATTTTATGGAAAGTTGTCGTCAGCGGTACCATGCGTATCGACATTACCGTGTCCTGGATGTCACCAGTAATCTTTCCCAACTGCCGAGCCGCTTTACTAAAATTATCAAGCACTAATCCCTTCAAATCGGGATTTTGCGTTACCATTGCTTCTGAAATGACCAATTCTCCAACCAAATCCATAAGCTTATCCAATTTGATAACATCCACACTAATCATACTTTGGTGACCTACGCTAAAATTCTCTTTATCTCGAACTTCAGAAGATTGTTCTTTCTTCACTAGAATTTTGTCCGCTTGATCTTCTAGTATGATCTGCTTGTGCTGAACTGAATTCTCCTCATCAGGAACCTGCATCTCTTCGAGTTCAAAATCCCGAAGCAAGATGGTATTGCTCAGAACAGCCTCAATCTCTTTACGTGAATGTTCCGTTGAAAAAGATAGTTTGAATCCTTCTTTGCGAATAATCTCGGCTGTTGCATCTTCTTCCATAATATTGTCCGGTATATATTCAATGTTTTGGACAATGTTTTTTAAGTTGTCCAATATGGTATAGGCCCTGATATTCTCCATTTCGCAGCCAGCTTCAAAAAATATTGTAGCCTGGAAAAAGCTCTGTTTTCCAACAGATACACTCTCGGTCTTAGCTGTTTTCACACTATCCGGATTCACTTGTTTCAATGCTTCCAAATAATTTTTGATAGTAGTATCTAATAAAGACACATCATTGTCAGCCTTGCCACCCTCTCTAACATTTTCCAATCCGTCTTTTATAAAATCAACACCCGCTAAAAGTAGATCTGATAGTTTAATGAAATCAACATTGGATGGTTTAACTTCGCGCAGATAAAAAAATACATCTTCGATAGAGTGGGTAAGTATAGCAATATTGTCAAACATCATCATTCCTGATGCACCTTTAATGGTGTGTATTATCCTGAATATTTCGTCAATACTTGTGAGATCATATCTATCAGATTTTTCATTGCTTAATATTATTTGTTCCAATTGCTCTAGCAGTTGCCCCGTTTCAAACAAATACATATCAAGCATCGGTTCCAATGTTTGATCATCTGACATTATAATTCCCCCTTGGGTTTGCGCTTTTACAAGGCAGAAACTTTTTGTAGGGTCTCTATCACTTTGTCTTCCTTAAATGGCTTCACAATAAAATATTTCGCACCATTCACAAGTGCTTCTTTTACATAACTTGTTTGCCCCATCGCCGATACCATCACAATCTTAGCTTGAGGATCTTGTTGCAAAATATCTTTTAATGCCTCTATCCCCGACATTTTAGGCATAGTAATATCCATTGTTACAATATCAGGCTTGTATTGGGCATATTTTTTTATTGCCTCTTCACCGTCTTTAGCCTCTCCAATAACTTCATATTCGTTCTTTTCAAGCAACTTTCTAAGAGCAAACCGCATAAAAGACATATCATCCACAATTAATACCTTTTTCACACCATCAACCTTCTTTCATTACTTTTTTAACAATGAAATTGACTGAACACTTTGATCCGACTTCAAAGTAAAAAAATAACACCTGGGCATAAATATGCTAGGTGCTTAATCGCTGCCAAAAGGAAGCGGCAACCTGGCAATCATAGACTCGCGTCCTTAGACCCATAGCTTTGCGCCCTTACCTTTCAGTAAGTTTGCTAAATAAGTTATATTGCAAATATAACACTAATCGACATAAATCGTCAAGACGAATGTCCTAAATTAACAGTATTTTAATCTATGCACGTCTGAGGCTTACTATTGATTGTATACTGATTATTTTTCAGCCAAATATTCATTGATCGCTTTGGCAGCCCGTTTACCAGCACCCATGGCGCTGATTACCGTAGCTGCCCCTGTAACAATGTCGCCACCGGCATATACGCCTTCACGCGTAGTCAAACCATTGTCATCCACTGTAATCGTCCCCTTCTTAGTCACAACTAAGCCGGGAGTTGTTTGCGGAATGAGTGGATTTGGCGTATTACCAATCGCAATAATAACGGTATCGGCAGGTAAAACAAAGTTTGATCCTGCGACCTCTACGGGCCTGCGTCGTCCCGACGCATCAGCTTCACCCAATTGCATTTTGACACACTCTAAACCACTGACCCAACCTTTATCGTTGCCTTGAACGGCAAGCGGATTTGTTAATAATGCAAGCTCAATGCCTTCCTCTTTCGCATGTTCAATTTCTTCCCGGCGTGCCGGCATTTCTTCTTCCGAACGACGATATACCAACCATACATGTTCGGCACCCAGGCGCATAGAAGTACGAGCCGCATCCATGGCCACATTGCCGCCACCCACAATAGCAACATTTTTCCCCAGCCAAACAGGTGTATGTTGATTGGGAAAATCATAGCCCTTCATCAAATTTACCCGAGTTAAGAACTCATTAGCTGAATAAACTCCATTATAGTTTTCACCAGGAATATTCATAAATTGCGGTGCCCCCGCTCCTGAGCCGATGAATACGGCTTCAAAGCCTTGAGCAAATAAATCCTCAACTGTCAGTGTCTTACCAATCACTACATTGGTAATAATCTCTACACCTAGTTTTTTCACATACTCAACTTCAGCAGCGACGATGTCCTTGGGTAGGCGAAATTCGGGAATACCGTACACTAATACGCCTCCCGCCTTGTGCAAAGCTTCAAAAATGACAACTTTGTAACCGGCAAGGGCCAAATCACCTGCGGCTGTTAAACCGGCCGGACCCGCTCCAACTACAGCTACTTTTTTATTTCCAGCCTCAATAGTCGGCAATTTTGTCGTACCTTGATTGCGCTCATAATCAGCTACAAAACGTTCCAATCTACCAATCGCTACTGCGGCACCCTTTTTGTTGAGTACGCAATGGCTTTCGCATTGGGCTTCCTGCGGACATACACGACCACAAACAGCAGGCAAACTGCTTTTTTCTTTTATTTTTTGCGCAGCTTGTTCATATTTTTCGCTGCGAATCAATTGAATAAAGGCTGGGATATCTACTTCTACGGGACAACCAGTCCGACAAGGTGCTGTCTTACACTGCAAACAACGATTGGCTTCAATTAATGCCGTTTCAGCAGGATAACCGGTAGCTACTTCGCTAAAATTGCGTCTACGCTCATTCGGACACTGTTCAGGCATGGGCTGTCTTACTTTTGACAGTGGCATTGACATTTGCCCCCTTCCGTAGAAGCTTGTTTTTCCTGTTCAACATACATCCGCTGACGCGCCATTAAGCTAGCAAAATCAACTTTATGACCATCAAACTCCGGACCATCAACACAAGCAAATTTCGTCTTATCGCCTACTGCCACTCTACAGCCACCGCACATTCCAGTACCATCAACCATAATGGGATTAAGGCTTACTATTGTTTTAACGCCATAAGGTCTCGTCGTTTCGGCCACCGCTCTCATCATGACTACGGGACCAATAGCAATGACCTCAGCAATGGGTTCATCATCTTCTAATAATTCTTTTAACACATCCGTAACAAGTCCCTTACGTCCGTGAGAACCATCATCTGTGGTAATAGTTAATTCGTCGCTTACTTCGCGCATGTCATCTTCTAAAATAACAAGTTCGCGATTGCGCGCACCAATAATACTGACTACTTGATTACCTGCCTGATGCATGCCGCGCGCAATAGGGAATATTGGGGCAACACCAATGCCACCACCCACACATACGATCTTACCCATTTTTTCAATCTGCGTCGGATGACCGAGTGGCCCTACAAAATCTGCTACTCCTTCGCCAACTTCCAATTCTCCTAATAGACGAGTAGAATTCCCCACTTCTTGAAAGATGATCGTAATGGTACCCTTCTCACGGTCAAAGTCAGCAATAGTCAAGGGCACTCTTTCACCATTTTCATTTACCCTAAGAATAATAAATTCGCCTGGTTGCGCTTTCTTAGCAACAAGTGGCGCATCAATCACAAGTTGATTAACGCCTTGTGACAGAATCTTCTTTTCAATTATTTTGTACATTGGGCTCCTCCTCTTTCTAATGTTCTTTTTATACTGACCATAAAAACTACTTAATTTTCATAGCAAGATTCATACCAATAATAGCAGAAAAATTTTTAATCTGGTTATTGCTAACCAGATTAAAAAATTTCAAATTACATCCTTTCAGAACGCACTTAAAAAATTTGACCTATAGGAAATACAAGCCAATAAGGAAGATGGGTAAGCTCCAGAATAAAGCAGTTACACAATATCCCATGATGTCACGTACACCGAGTCCGGCAATGGCCAACGCAGGCAAAGCCCAGAACGGTTGCGCCATATTCATCCACTCTTCACCATAAGCAATAGCCATCGCTGCTTTACCCATGTCAGCCCCCAACGCTTGAGCTGCTGGCATAACAAAGGGTCCTTGCACAACCCAGTGGCCGCCACCTGACGGAACTGCCAAGTTAATTAATCCTGAGCTAAAGAAAGCCAATACGGAGAAAGTCTCTTTAGTCGAAATACTTACAAACCAATTTGTGATAATTCCACCTAAGCCGGAATGCTCCATCATAACCTGAATAGCGGCATATAAGGGAAACTGTACCATGATACCAGCTGTACCACGGGCAGCGTTAACAACAGCCCTCATATAAGACATCGGTGTTTTATGAAGCATAATACCGGCAGTAAAGAACATTAAGTTTACTGTGTTCACATTAATATTAAAACCATTTTTGCTAAAATACATAAATAGGTATATACATCCAAAAGCGCCCACTACCATAGCTAATAAAGTGCTTTCTTCTGCTTTCTCGGCCCAAGTGGCATTGGGTCCAAGTACTTTGGAAGTTGGTGCTTCTTCGGCAAGCAAGCTGGGATCTACGGCAATGACTTCATCTGGTTTAGGCAACATCATTTTACACAAGAAAGGAATGCTTACAATCAATGCCAGAGTAATGAAGATATTGTAATTCGTAAATATAGTCTGGGTAATTGGAATCAAACCAATCGTAGCTTCCATGGGATTGCCTTTAGTAGCGGCTACGAGCGGTACGGAACCTGATAGTCCACCATGCCAGGTTATAAAGCCGATATAGGCGCTGGCAATGAGTAGTCTGTAGTCCGATCCGGCTACTCTGCGAGCTACCTCACGAGCAAATAAAGCACCTACAACCAAGCCAAAACCCCAGTTAATTGCACTACATACTGCTGACATAAAAGCTACCAGCATGACGCCCTGTGCTGGAGTACTTGCAATAGAGGCAAGGCTCCTCATTCCTGTACGCAACAGCGGCGAACTTGCCAACGCATGTCCGGTCACAAGCACCATCGCCATCTGCATGGAAAAGGCTAATAAATTCCAAAATCCATCGCCCCACATTTGAAACATCGCTATTGGACTGCTCGGAGTGATAGCGATACCAAAAATAAATACGATAATGGTTAAAAGTATTGCAAAAACAAGCGGATCTGGTAGAAAGCGCTGTACGATCATGGTAAGAAAACGTGAAATGGATTTAATCATCATCTTATCTCCTCGTATAATTTATTAGGACATATACCGCTTGATCCGGCAGCCTTTATACAAATGAAATTTTTCACATGTATAAGAGAACACTACACACCTCCTCAGTGATATTCGCAGCGATCAAGCCTCTGCAAACTTATAATTGCAATTATCATGCCAAACCAAAAACCTCGTTTCTTTTGCTGGAAATATCACATTTTTCAGCTTATTAAACGATGTTTTTCTTGGTTTAGTGTGCAAAAAATTGCACATTGACTACTTTTTGCATACTTGCAGCATAAAAAAATCACTACGCTTACCAGCTTAGTTTGCACACTGACTACTTTTTGCATACTTACAGCAAAAAAAAGTCACTACGCTTACCAGCTTAGTAGGCGTAGTGATTTAAGATATAAAAAATTAGAAAGTCATTTCACGATCTTTTTGCAGCCACTCAAGCAAAATGCTTTCACGTGTTTTCTTAATTTTATTGAATTTATCGGCATCTGTCCAATCATACAAGCCTTTGCCGCTTTTTGTACCTATATTGCCGGTTGCTTTAGCTTCTGCCAACATTTTAGGAATCTCGGAATTATTACTAAGATCTTTCAAGAGATAACTTGCAATATTATAAAAAATATCAAGGCCACCTAAATCAGCACTCTCTAAAGGTCCTGTAGTGGATAAGCGACGTCCCAAACTGTATTTCACAGTTGTGTCGACAGCCTCTGGTGTGGCAATTCCCTGTTCAACAATATACAGTGCCTCGCGCAATAAAGCCATTTGCAAACGATTACCAATAAACCCTAATGCTTCACGTTTTAAAGCAACTGGTTTCTTACCAATCTTCTCCATTAGCTTCCAAGTAACATGAACAGTTTCAGCAGAAGTATACTTTCCTGGCACAACTTCGACTAGCGGCACAAGATGAGGTGGATTCCAAAAGTGGGCTACAACAAAT
The DNA here is from genome assembly GCF_018835585.1 of Pelorhabdus rhamnosifermentans. Taxonomy (NCBI): domain Bacteria; kingdom Bacillati; phylum Bacillota; class Negativicutes; order Selenomonadales; family Sporomusaceae; genus Pelorhabdus; species Pelorhabdus rhamnosifermentans. The sequence goes on along the minus strand of NZ_JAHGVE010000003.1, from coordinate 74,048 downwards.
TTATCTTTACGCTGTACAGCTTCAGCAACTGCTGTAGGACTAAGCCCCGAAGTATTTGTGGCAAAAATAGTATGGGGTGCACAAAGTTTGTCAAGAGCAGCAAAAACCTGATGTTTGATTTCGATTTCCTCAGCCACCGATTCGATGACAAAATCAGCACCTTCTGCCGCTTCTTCCAGTGTTGTTACACCTTTGATTCTGGCGAGAATACTGGGAATATCTTCTTCGGAAACTAAGTTATGCTCTTTATAGGTCTCGAGCGCGGTTTTAATCCCCTTAAAACCCCGTTCAACACTTTGATCCGACCTGCCAAACATCCGAACATGATAGCCAGCCATAGCAAATGCTATGGCTGTCCCATGTCCCATCGTTCCAGTACCCAAGTTACAAATATTTTTGATCTCTTCCATTTGCACTGAAGATCCCTCCTCTAAAATATCGATATAGCTAGCATTATATTTTAATGCAATAATCATGCCAATGGCAAGAATATTCTATTTACTCAATTTGGGGTGGATCTAACTCAGAATTTTTGCCCAAACCATGCTCTACTACCTTATAAAGTAGGGCACGCCGACTGATATCAAGAGCCTGGGCCGTTTTCACCTTGTTACCCTTATTGTGTTTTAAGGCATTTTCTATGATCTTTTTTTCTACGCGACGCATACTCTCCTTCAAAGTATCCACCTTGGAAACCAAAACATCGGAAAGCTCACTTGAAGGCAGCAGCCCAGGAAGGTCAGAAACATGAATAATTCCTTGCGACAAAATCACCGCCCGTTCGAGCACATTGGCCAGTTCCCTGACATTTCCCGGCCAATTGTACTGACAAAGAAGATTCATGGCTTCAGCTGTAACAAGAGGCACGTCCAAGTGAGCTTCACAAGCAAAACGTCTGATAAAATGATCAACAAACAACGGAATATCCTCAGCACGTTCCCTTAGCGCTGGTACATGAATAGGTACTACTTTTAAACGGTAATATAAGTCCTCGCGAAAAGTACCTTTACGGACTAAGTCTTCTAAGTTACGATTGGTGGCAGCAATGATTCTCACATCTACCTTAATCGTTTCCGTACCGCCAACCCTGTCAAATTCTCGTTCCTGCAGGACTCGCAGCAGCTTCACTTGAATAGGAAGCGGCAATTCGCCGATTTCATCTAAAAACAAAGTTCCTTTATTCGCAAGTTCAAAACGTCCCAATTTTCTAGCCGTTGCCCCTGTAAAAGCACCCTTTTCATAACCAAACAATTCACTTTCTGCCAGTCCTTCCGGTAATGCACCACAATTCACTTTAATAAATGGGCAGTCCATGCGAAAACTGTTATTATGAATGGTTTTAGCAATCAACTCTTTGCCACTGCCGCTTTCACCTGTGATAAGTACGGTAGCATTTTTCTGGGCAACCCGTCCTACAACCTTATAAACAGCCTGCATAGCAAGACTTTTACCCACAATATTTTGGAATTGATATTTATCTCGAAGTTCACTTTTTAAAGAGGATAGCTCAGCTCGCATACTACGCATTTGCAGTGCACGATCTAAGACAATCCGCAACTCATTCACATTCGATGGTTTAACCAAATAATCGAAAGCCCCCATTTTCATGGCTTCAATCGCTGTATCAATAGTCCCATAGGCAGTCATAAGAATGATCGGTATTTCCGGGAACTCGTCATGGATTAACTTAAAGGCTTCCCAACCGTCCATACAAGGCATTTTTATGTCCATGATAATGGCAGAAGGCTTGTTTGCTCGGGTCATTTCTAAAGCTTTGAGCCCGTTTTCCGCTAAATAAGCCAGATATCCTGCCTTAGTAGCCACCTCATAAAGCAGACGCCGTACAGTGAGTTTATCATCTACTATTAATACAGAATTATGAACTTGTGTTGCTGTCATGAGCATCACTCCTTACTGCCGGAAAGATTAAGGTAAATGTACTGCCCTTGTTCATCATAGACTCCACTGCAATAGAACCATTCCAACTTAGCATTAAATAATTAGCAACAGACAAGCCTAGACCTGTGCCGTTTTCTTTGGTAGTAAAAAAGGGGTCAAATAATTTACTGAGATTTTTCGGTTCTATGCCAGGACCACCATCAGTAAAGCTTATATGCACCTTATCGGAAGACGCAACATAATAGGAAGAAATTTGAATCTTGCCCTTTCTATTCATAGCCTGAATGGCGTTAATCATAATATTAAGCGAAACTTGTTTGAGCTTTTCTTCATTGGCCATAATATCAGGTAAAGCATCGGCAAAATGTGATTCAAATATTACTTCCGTGCCACTCACTCTTATTTCAGCTAATATCAAGGTGTTTTTCAAAACTTCATTGACATTTACCCTAGTCACTAAATCTAAGGTTGGGCGCGAAAATCCTAACAACTGTTCGATGAGATGGTTCATACGGTCTACCTCAGTAATAATGATATCGGTATATTCCTGGCGTTCCTGAACGGTTATATTTTCATTTTGTAATTCTGCAAAACCTTTAATAGCCATAAGCGGATTGCGTATTTCATGTGCTAAACCAGCAGCCATTTCACCAATAACAGCCAGACGGTCCACTCGCTGCACTTGCTCTTCCAACATCTTTTGAGCGGCAAGATCATGGGCCATCGCGTTTATTGCCAAAGCAATTTCGCCCATTTCGTCACGCGGCGGTACAATCTGATAAGATAAATCTTCCCGTATTTTTACAAGTCCCTTTTTAATACGATTAATACCCGTCATCAGATGATTTAACACAAAAACAATACCAATAAGACCAATAATTAATCCACCAAATATTGCCCATAAAAAGTGGCGTTTCATATCCATTACTTGTGCCTCAATATCAACATTGAGCTCATTGGCCCAAATATAACCAATAATATTACCATTGCGTATGATAGGCTGCATGGCATTCATGATTTGTCCACGAACTAAATCGCCCACTTGAACGCGAGGCACACCCGTGTCCATGACTACCCGCCCTTCATGATTGCTGCTAATAGGCAACCCCACTTTATCGGCATATACATTACTGGGGCCATAGGTAATAATGGCATCTAATTCACGGGAATAATACCCCACTCCTATTCCTGGATAAGCTTGAGCTATTTGATCAGTGTAATACTGTAGTTCTTGATTGAGTACCTTAACTTTCGTGTCATGACTAGCATTTTGCGCTCCATTTTTTTGCAGGATGTCGTCATATGTGCCTAGCAAATTATAATCAAGCATTTTCCCTGCACCAAATAGTTTTTGCTGTTTTTCAGCAACCATAACCTGAGCGGCCGTTTCCGCAAGATAATAATCAGACAACAATATGGGAAGTCCAGCTACAAGAATAACAAGTATAATCAGCCTACCTTTTAAGCTCTTGGGCATCATTTTATATTCCCCCAGTATATTTACACGCAAGATCTATACCACTTTTTTGTTGAGTACTATCAATAATAATTTCTTAACGACAATAGTGTTGATTTAGTTTAATATTATCAGAAACACAACCAGACTGCTATGTAAAATAATTGTTAAAATTCAGTACATTTGGTTCCTCTCTAAAATCAATAATGAGCAAAAAAATATAAGCCTGTGCAAAAATTTGCACAGGCTTATATTTTTTTTTGCGCATTATGGACTGTTTTTTATTTTATTGCCAGTAGCTCTTAAATCACGTTTTTTAATAGTCTGAATAGTATTTCTGTTACAAATTTTAGTCAATTTCCTTGTTGGCATGCTTCTTGCACTATATATTTTCTGTATAAATGCAGTTTGTAGCCATCGCCAAGACTACAAAAATAATTTTAAAGGAGAGTGAGTCGATTGGCTAAAATCATTTCTGCTATTGAAGCTGCAAAACTCATCAAAGATGAGGACATGGTTGCTATAGGCGGTTTTGTCGGCAGCGGACATCCAGAGGCTTTAACAGCCGCACTCGAAGCACGTTTTTTAAATGAAAGAGCGCCACGTAATCTCGGTTTAATCTACTGTGCCGGACAGGGTGATGGCAAGGATAAAGGATTAAACCGTTTATCTCATGAAGGCTTGGTACGCCGCGCAATTGGCGGGCACTGGAATCTGGCTCCGAAATTGGGCAAATTAGCAGTCGAAAATAAAATTGAAGCCTACAATTTTCCACAGGGAACCTTGGTTCATTGGTATAGAGAACTTGCCGGTCGCAAGCCAGGCGTCATCACAAAAGTCGGCTTAGGTACTTTTGTCGATCCTCGTCTGGAGGGCGGCAAATTAAATAGTAAAACCGTAGAAGATCTGGTTGAGGTCGTGAAATTAGGCGGTGAAGAATGGCTGTGGTATAAACCCTTTCCCGTTAATATTGCATTGATACGAGGAACAAGCGCCGATGAAAAAGGCAATATTTCGATTGAAAAAGAAGCCGTATCTCTGGAAATACTCTCCATGGCACAAGCAGTAAAAAGCTATGGCGGTATCGTTATTGCCCAAGTTGAAAGAATTGTAGCCAATGGTTCTATAAATCCTAGACAGGTAAAAGTCCCTAGCACCAGCGTTGACTATATTGTTGTCGCTGAACCAGAACATCACATGCAAACCTATAGTGAACAATATAATCCTGCCTACAGCGGTGAAACCCGCATGTTATTATCATCGCTAGAACCGATGGAACTGAACGAACGTAAGATCATTGCCCGCAGAGCAGCCATGGAATTGATCCCCAATGCCAAAATCAACTTGGGCATTGGTATCCCTGAAGGAGTCGCGATGATTGCGGCAGAAGAAGGCATCGGCCATACGATGACCTTGACTGTAGAGGCCGGACCGATCGGTGGTATGCCAGCCGGTGGATTAAGCTTTGGTGCCTCTGCCAATGCTGAAGCGATCCTCGATCATCCTTATCAATTCGACTTTTATGATGGCGGGGGGCTCGATATTGCCTATCTTGGTCTTGCCGAAACGGACCAGCATGGCAATATCAATGTCAGCAAATTTAAAGGCCGCATTGCTGGCTGCGGTGGTTTCATCAATATTACCCAAAATGCCAAAAAAGTAGTTTTCTGTGGCACCTTTACGGCTGGGGGACTAAAAGTACAAGTGGCTGACGGTAAAATGATCATATTAACCGAAGGCAAAGCAAAAAAATTCTTAGAGAAAGTAGAACAAGTTACTTTCAGTGGTGATTATGCAAAAAAAATCAGCCAGCCAGTATTATATATTACTGAAAGGGTTGTCCTGGAATTACGGCCTGAAGGCATGGTCATTACGGAAATAGCACCAGGAATTGATTTGGAAAAAGACGTACTTCCTTTTATCGATTTTAAGCCCATTATCTCTCCAAACCTCAAACTGATGGATCCGCGTATTTTCGCCAACGAACCAATGAATCTGACTTTACAATAATATAAGTATACTTTATGGGAGGTCGTTTTTTTATGACAAACATTGTTATTGCTAGTGCTGTGCGTACAGCGCTCGGAAGTTTTAACGGTACTCTAGCATCCCTTTCGGCAATTGATTTAGGCTCTGCTATTATCAGTGAAGCCATTAGCCGCGCCGGCATTGAAAAAACAGCAGTTGATGAAGTGATTTTCGGCAATGTTCTGCAGGCTGGACTGGGGCAAAATCCAGCCAGGCAGTGTGCCATTCGAGCTGGATTACCTGTCGAAATTCCAGCCTATACTGTCAATTTAGTCTGTGGCTCTGGTATGAAAACGGTGGATTTAGCCGTACAAACCATTAGCAGCGGTGCTGCCGATATCGTTGTTGCCGGTGGTACCGAAAGCATGAGCAATGCTCCCTTTGTTTTAAACAAAGCCCGTTGGGGTTACCGGATGGGTGATGGGAAAATAACGGACGTCATGATAAACGATGGTCTGTGGGATGCCTTTAATGACTATCATATGGGTATAACGGCAGAAAATGTCGCAGAAAAATACGGCATCAGCCGTAAAGAACAAGATCAAGCTGCCTATGAATCACAAACGAAAGCAGTGACTGCCATCAAATCGGGGGCCTTCAAAAATGAAATTCTTCCCCTGACGATTAAAAACAAAAAAGGCGACCTTCTCTTTGACACCGATGAATTTCCTCGTGCCAATACTACCTTGGAAGAACTGGAAAAATTAAAACCAGCCTTTAAAAAGGACGGCACCGTAACTGCCGGAAATGCATCAGGCATCAATGACGGTGCAGCGGCTCTCGTGCTTATGTCGGAGGCCAAGGCAAAAGAACTGGGCATCAAACCTTTAGCACGGATCATTTCGTGTGCGACTGCAGGTGTTGATCCAAGCATCATGGGAATAGGTCCTATTCCTGCATCAAAAATCGCTTTGAAGAAAGCGGGGCTAACAGTCAACGACATTGACCTTTTTGAAGCAAATGAAGCTTTTGCAGCCCAGTTTATTGCTGTCGGAAAAGAATTAAGCTTCCCCAAAGAAAAGGTAAATGTTAACGGTGGTGCCATTGCTTTAGGACATCCCGTAGGAGCCAGCGGTGCCCGAATTCTTGTAACACTAATTCATGCGATGAATCAGCGTAATGCCAAACGCGGTTTAGCTACTCTTTGCATTGGCGGCGGCATGGGTATTGCGACAATCATCGAAAAATACAACTAATATACCAATAGTTTGTTTATATATAAATTTTAATCGGAGGTTTCATTATGGAAATAAAAAAAGTCCTAGTTATCGGCGCTGGTCAAATGGGCAGCGGCATTGCACAAGTAATTGCCCAAAGCGGTTTAGAGGTAATTATTCGTGATATTAAAGATGAATTTGTGCAAAAGGGCATAAATGGTATTGCCAAAAATTTAGATAAAGCCATCGAAAAAGGCAAATTAGCTGCTGCTGATAAAGCTGCGATCATGGCACGCATTACAGGTGCTGTCGAGCTTGACGCGACTACCTGTAATATTGACTTAATGATTGAAGCAGCTGTGGAAAATATGGATATCAAAAAAGCTATTTTTAAACAGGTGGATGATTTGGCACCGGCACACGCCATTTTGGCAACAAATTCTTCTTCCTTATCCATCACAGCCTTGGGTGCCTTTACCGAACGTCCTTCTCAAATCATTGGTATGCACTTTTTCAATCCTGCACCTGTCATGAAGCTTGTGGAAATTATTAAAGGCTTGGCAACGAGCGAAGAGGCTTTCCAGAGCGTACAAACACTAGCAGTAAAGCTAGGCAAATCGCCTGTAAAAATTTCAGATGCACCTGGCTTTGTCGGCAATCGCATCATGATTCCTATGATAAACGAAGCGATCTTTACGCTGGCCGAAGGCGTAGCAAGTGCCGAAGATATTGATACTGTCGCTAAACTTGGTTTCAGTCACCCCATGGGTCCTTTAGCCCTGTCAGACCTTATCGGCAACGATACGGTTCTTTACATCATGGAAGTACTGTACAAAGACTACGGTGATCCGAAATATCGCCCCTGTCCGCTATTGAAAAAGATGGTGCAAGCAGGCTATCTTGGTCGCAAAACAGGCAAAGGTTTTTACGATTACAATAAGTAATAAATAGCATCTACACATGTAAAAATAGACCGCCCATTAGATTGAACTGTTCCTGTCTACTTGACAGGCGCTAGGCAATCTATGGGCGGTCTATTCATATTAAAACACTTTATTGCTGTTCCATCCGCTACTGTCATTACATTCACCTAGCAATATCTTTACAGCACCATCTTATTCCTTTATTCTTCATTTTTAAAAATAGGTTGCCTTATAATCGTTTTCCAATTCTGGGGATTGCTGCACCTGGTATCGCTCAAATAAATTTCATGATGCTTGTTATTCAACTGATAACCACTCGCCGCAATAAATTCATGCAGCTTGTCCACTGTGGGTCCCTCAGCTGAAAAAGGCCCCACATGTAATATTTGCACAGCTAATCCCTCATCATAACCTTCAAATCTAAGCTCATTGATACTCAACAGTTTCTTTTCATGCCGCACCTTCTCAGCCGCTTCGTGATAAATCTCCTGATTGACACATTCGGGCTGCATCATCATGAGTGTCCATTGCCACAGATCTTTCTTTTCAATGTGAAAATTCTCTATAGGATCACACCACCATAATCCCTCCAGTGGCAAGACCCCATAATCCATTTTCTGTGATTTTTTCAGCATGAATTTTATTGTATAAGATACGCTAAATAAAGCCTGAATGGCTGCTTGAAATTCAACGGACTGATTGGGATCGCCTTTCCCATCCATCATGAGAAAGTTCATTTTTGGAACAGTAACAATAGAACATTGCTTGGCCGATGCTGAATAGATTTCTTTCAATTGCTTTTTGTAGTCCATCTTATCCATGAGATTCCTCCTTATCCACGTAGTGCAACATAAATATCAATTTCCTGCTCGTTCTCATTCTCAGAATTGTTGTGGTATACCTCAAAATCACAGGAATAGGCCCGTTTCAGCGGCAACTCCCAGATTCTTTGCCATAATTCACTTACTGCCTTCTGAGCATGTCCTCTTGTTGTAAACTTTGCGTATTTTCCAGCCGGAATTTTCTTTGTTAGTAAGGACAATGGAACATTCATAGCCCGGTTCACTTCACAACAAGCCATAAAATAATAGGGTAAGGTACAATCGCCTTCATAATCAGTATATAATCCAATCGCTTGATTGTCTGTCCGTTCCGTAATTTTAGCGTAAACGCCATCCAAAAACTGCTGCCATACTGCGCCTATATCAGCTACAGCCTGCATATTCTTGTTCGTGGTTTTCTTGATGATTCCTACTACTGTCTTTTCACTGATGCTCACTATTTCATAATGCATCCAATCACTCCGCGTTTTTTTCACCATTATACACGTCATAATAAGACAACAGTATGTCATATTTAAATCACTGTTCATAAATTTTCAGCGCTTGTTCCATTCGATCAGCAATAATTTTTCTAATATGCTCCGGCTCCAATACTTCAACAAAATTACCAAAAGACATAATATAGCCATAAACCCATTCATCTTCAGGAAAAACAACCTTGACATCAAAGCTCCCGTCATCATTTTTGGTAATAAGAGCATCGTCAAACTCATCATAAAGGCGATTTAAAACTTTTGCCTGAAATCGCAGGTTTAACTGAACAAGAGGTTTAGAAGAACTTTTCATTTCTCCCTTTTCCGGTACGGGAAACCTCTTTGGTACAAATTTTCCTGCCGTTATGTCAACATTTTTCAGCCTCGAAATACGAAACATCCGGTGATCTTGACGCTGTCTGCAATAGGCAATCAAATACCATGAACTCCCCTTGTAAAGTAGCTTTTCAGGTTCGGCCAAACGATTACTTCTACAACCGTCCGCATCTACATAGTCAAAACGAATGACCTTACGCTGCAACATGGCCCTTTTGATATCATTGAACTTATTTCTCTCATTCGGCATACTTCCCCAATGAGAAAAATCAATTTCTACCCAATCGTTATGGGAAGCATTTTTAAAGATAGACCCCATTTTTTGAAGCACCTTATCAAGCTCCGGATATTGAGTGGCTTGCAGGGTTTTAACAGCCAATAATAAACTTTCGCTTTCCTGATCTGAAATAATTGTTCTGCTTATAGCATAATTTTCTAAAAGCGATATCCCCCCGCCATTCCCCTTATTCATATATACAGGTACTCCAGCTGTAGAAAGCACGTCAATATCCCGATAAATTGTCCTAGTGGACACGCCGAATCGCTCGGCAAGCTCTCGTGCAGTAACCGTTCCTTTATTGAGTAAAATGATTGTTATTTCAAATAAACGACTAATTTTCATTTTCATCACCAAAAATATTATAGCATCAAATAGGACAGCTTCTGTCCTATTTGATGCTATAATATTTTACAAAACCTATTTACCAAGCAACCTTAAATAATCCCGCTGCGTCTCCAATACCCTTTCGGCGATAAATCGCCGGAAGTCGGAATCATCCGTATGAGCCTTTTCCAGACTGTTAATATATTCCGTACGGGTAACAGGTGGAATGATGACAATCAAATAACCAGCCTGAAGCAATACCAAGTTAGTTAAGAGCCTGGCCACACGGCCATTACCGTCAATAAAGGGATGAATAAAAACAAAACGTTTATGCACTTGGGCTGCAAATTCCACTGGATGCAGTTTTTTTCGTTGTTCAGACAATTGTTGAAGCCATTCTTCCATTAGCTTTGAAATGTCTGGCCAATCAGGAACAGGATACTGCGAGCCGCTTATAAACACGCGCTGACGGCGATAACCCCCTGCTTGACTATCATCAATTTGATGATAAAACATTCGATGTAGAGCTAAAACATCCTGCTCAGTAAAACATTTCTGCTTTATAAGTGAAAACATCAAATCAAATGCCTGGCTGTGACCGAGAGCTTCAAGATGATCTCGGAGTGGCTTCCCGCCAATGGTAAGTCCGTCTTCTAATACAACTTTTGTTTCTGTTTCTGTCAATGAATTGCCTTCCAGAGCATTACTACTAAAGGTTAGGCCAATCCGGTAATAGGCCTTTAATTGGCTCAGCATAGGCTCCTCAAGCGGGCGGTTCTGACTGATTTCTTGTTGAAGGCGGTCAATCTTATCCAACAATTCTTTCATACATTTATCCCCCTCTCTATACACCTTTTTCGCAATAATATTCCGCTCCTAACGCCAAAAACATTATTTTCCTTCATCTTTTTGTTCAGGAATGTACTCCATAATATCCCCCGGCTGACAGTTGAGAGCTGCACAGACTTTACTTATAATATCAGTCTGAACTACCTTATCCTGTTTTAATTTTGCCATAGTAGGTGCAGAAATACCGGATAATTTTCTTAAATCACTATCCTTTATACCCTTGTCTATAAGTAAATGAAATAGTCTTTTATAACTGATTGACATAAAAAAACTCCTTTTAACCTTATCTTACTACATCAATGAATTACAAACAACAGCGAACGTTTAAAATAGCAAACAATCAATACAATTTTTGATTTCTTGCTAAACAATCAAGTGATATAATAAGTGTAAGATTTAAATTTTAAGTTAATGCTTAATGGTTTTCAAAAAAACAAAGGGGTGAATGACATGCGTGTTTTTGAGACAACTACTACGGAATTACGACTGATGCATGATGCAAGCGACCTAATGAACTTGGAAAAAGTATCACGTAATTACTATTGGGCAGAACAAAAAATTGATCAATTGGAAAAAGAATTCTCCAAAACCTTGCCGGAAGAAACTATGGAAAAATTAGAACAATTACATGAATACTTCACAACCCAAGAAACGGTCGCTGGCGAGATATTCTACAATCAAGGATTTTCGGATGGCATACGACTGATGATGCAATCATTAGCCTGGGAACCTATTCGAAGATAAATACGAGAATGGCTCTATCAACATCTATCCTATTTTACCATTCCTATTTCTTCTATTTCCAATTAGAGTCCTGCTAAAAGAGTAAGATCTGGACAATTTTTCTCGGATTATGGTAAATAAATACTCAAAAATATCATTCCTGCCAATATTATCATACCATTGTTCTTTTAGATAAATCTATAATTTCCCTACTAGTATAAATGAGGACTGCAACGGAAAGTTGCAGTCCTCATTTATACGTAATTTATCAACTTACCTTACTCTAAAATATTTGCTCCAGTTTAAAAGGTCCGCTGAATTTCGGCTATTTCTTCAAATTCCTTTTGTAAATTCCAGTAAATTCGTTCATATACCAAATAGAGTCTCTGGTAACGCGCATGAAGGGCCTCGTCAGGATAGTATCGTTCTTTAATATGGATCAAATGCTTGACTTCCTTAATATCCTGAATCATCCCCAACGCATACATTCCCAAAATGGCTGCTCCAAAAGCAGCCCCTTCCGGCTCCCCAGGAACAGTAATCACTCGCCCGAAAACGTCTGCCATGATCTGAACCCATAACCGGGAACGGGTAAAACTGCCACTTACACGAATCTCACCCGCTTTTCCTGTTACTTCCTCTAATGCCCGAAAAACGCTGAACATACTATAGACGATTCCTTCCATCGTAGCACGAACCAAATGACGTTTCCCGTGATTCAAATTCAGTCCAAACAGCACCCCCCTAGCATTCGCGTTATAGTAAGGTGCCCTTTCTCCCGAAAAGAAAGGCAGCATAATTAATCCATCCGAACCGGCAGGCTTTTGCTCAGCATATTTACTCAATATTTCGTACGTATCCAAGTCGAGTTTATCTGCTACATACTGTTCCGTTGCAGCAAATTTGTCTCTAGCCCAGCGAAAAGCAATCCCACCATTGTTAATAGCACCACCGAGAACCCAATAATCCTCCGTCATATTGTAACACCAGGTACGCATCTTTTCGTCCACTTTTGGTTTATCCGTCACGATACGTACAGCGCCACTCGTACCAATCATGGCTGTAACCTGACCCGGATTAATGGCTCCTGCCCCGATATTCGACAAAATTCCATCCGTTGCCCCCATAACAAGAGGGGTATCAGTCAAGATACCCAGTCGATCAGCTATCTCAGATACAATGCCTTGAACAATAAAAGTAGTTGGCACGACTTCAGACAGCATTTCGCTCGAAATTCCCAGTATCGTTAAAAGTTCGCTATCCCATTCCATGGTATGGATATTATAAAGAGCTGTAGCAGTAGCAACCGATTTATCGACAATAAATTTACCAAATAAGCGGTAACAAATAAACTCCTTGATACCGATAAATTTTGCCGTACGAGCAAAAATATCAGGTCGTTCATACTTAAACCAAAGTATTTTTGACAAGGGATACATGGGATGGAGGGGACAGCCCGTTTTACAATAAATATTCTTAACATCAAAATCGTTTTTTAATTTTTCAGTATACAGTTGACTGCGAGAATCGGCCCAAATCAACATATTATGAAGGGGATGTCCATTTTGATCAATAGGAATCACACTATGCATCACTGCACTAAAGCAAATACCAGCCAACTCATCCGCTTTTAATTTACTTTGAACCATGGCCCGACTAACTACTTGGATGAACGCTGCATATATTTCCTCCGGGTCCTGCTCAGCCCAAGCCGCCTGCGGAGTATATAGAGGATATTCTAACGACTGATTGGCGAGAGTAGTACCGTCCGGTCGATAGATAACAGCGCGGCAACCGGTAGTACCAATGTCAATGCCCATAACCGCTTGTTGACGCATGTTCAAAACTCCTTTGCTTAACCTGACTTATGACGATTACCAACTAGTGAAGGACGAAGCCCGTCCTTCACATGGTATCAGAATAATGAGAAAATTATTCTGATACTGTATAATATCATTTTCGAAAATTTCTTATACCACTTGAGAAAGAATCAAAGTGAATATTAACGCCGAAACACCTAGCAGTGTTTCTAGAACAGTCCACGTTTTCAATGTCTGTGGAACAGTCATACCAAAATATTCTTTGATAATCCAGAAACCAGAATCATTGACGTGAGAGAGAATTAAAGAACCTGAACCAACAGCTAAAACCACTAATTCTTTTGAAACACCGCTTTGATTTGCCACAATGGGTGCTACAATCCCCGCAGCAGTCATCATAGAAACAGTAGCTGAACCTGTAGCAACCCGAATCATAGCGGCAATAGTCCAACCCAGAACAATCGGATTGAGTTGCATCACCGAAGCCAACTTGGCAATTTCGTTCCCAACGCCACTATCTAGCAGCACCTTATTAAAAGCACCACCCGCGCCGATAACCATTAGGATACTCGCGATAACAGGCAAAGACTGATCACAAAACTTGCCAATTTGGCCCATTGTGAAATTACGATAAAATCCAAACGAAATAAAAGCAAACAACAGAGCCAATAGCAATGACATAAACGGGCTGCCCACAAATTTCATAACTGCAAAAGCATAAGAAGTTTTATCTAGCGTAAGATCAGCTATCGTCCCTAACAGCATCAATAAAACCGGCATTAATATTGTAAGAATGGTAATGCCAAAACCAGGCATTTCATGCTCTTCTCGTCCTGCCTTAATCTGGCTGGCAAACCCTTCCGGCACGGCAATATGCTCCATCCTTTTTGAGATATACGTTGCAAAAATAGGGCCAGCGATTGCAGCTGTGGGTAATCCAACAATTAGACTGTATACGATCGTCTTGCCAATATCCGCCTTAAAAATGTTCACCGCTGCCATAGCTGCCGGATGGGGGGGAACCATTCCGTGCACAACAGACAATCCTGCCAGTAGCGGTAATCCAACTTTCAGTAAAGACAATCCCGTTTCCTTGGCAATCGTAAATACTAGAGGAATTAACAGAACAAATCCTACTTGAAAAAACACCGGAATACCAACGATAAAGGCAACGAACATCATCGCCCAATGCACTTGTCTGAGCCCGAACGCATGAATCAATGTTTTTGCTATTCTTTCCGCACCGCCAGACTCCTCTAACATCTTGCCCAGCATTGTCCCAAGTCCCAAAACAATGGCTATGAAACCAAGTGTATTTCCCATCCCAGCCTGAATAGAATCGACAATTTTATCTAACGGCATGCCAGCCGCTAAACCGAGAAAAACAGAAACTACCATTAATGTTACAAAAGGATTCACCTTGAACTTAGTAATCATAATTAAAAGTAAGAGAACAGAAATCGCAGCAAGTCCAATTAACATAAAACAAACCTCCTTTTTAATTGTCCCGTCAATGTATAAACCTCGTTACACAACGTGTAGGTAGTCGCCCTCCTATCACCCCCCATCTATTCGTCCAATATCAACGCCTAATCGTGCGTACCTTTATCATTCATGGTTTAGCTTACGCACTGCACCATTAGCCGCCGATGTCGTACTCATCCGATAAAGTTCAAGAAAGCTGCTTTCTTCCTGACGCTGAAGCCGTTTATTTCTATTGACACGGCGTTCTGCTTCTGATTCAGCAACATGCCAATGTAATGTTCGCTGATGTATATCAATTTCGATTAAATCGCCCTGTTCCACAAGTGAAATAGGCCCGTTCTCTGCCGCCTCCGGCGATAAATAACCAATTGAAAGTCCTGCCGATGCTCCTGAGAACCTTCCATCCGTAATCACAGCCACATTTTTCAGTTTAACAACTACTTCTGTAATACGATGCATTTCCCGCATACCCGGGCCACCCTTGGGCCCTTCATTACGAACGATAATGACATCTCCTGAACTCACAAGTCCTCTTTCAACAGACTCAATACATTCCTCTTCCGATTCAAATACTTTAGCTGGCCCTGAAAATTGCCAC
The DNA here is from genome assembly GCF_018835585.1 of Pelorhabdus rhamnosifermentans. NCBI lineage: Bacteria > Bacillati > Bacillota > Negativicutes > Selenomonadales > Sporomusaceae > Pelorhabdus > Pelorhabdus rhamnosifermentans. Next base: position 58,855 of record NZ_JAHGVE010000003.1, on the reverse strand, counting down.
AACTCAGGCGGTACAGCAGAACTTTTCACAATGGCCCCCTCGGGAGCCAAATTTCCAGTTAAAACCGCTATCCCACCTTCGTCAGCAAAAGGAGCACTAAAAGACTTAATGATCTTGCCATCTGGAGAAATTGCACCTTCGATCACTTCAGATAGTGTCTTTCCATCAACAGTCATTACGCTATCATCCAACACAGGCAAAAGTTCTTTCATGATCGTCGGAACACCGCCGACAGCCTGAAGATGTGCTACGGTATAATCTGGACTATTCGGAGTTACTCGTACAATAAGCGGCGTTTTCTTGCTAATTCGATCAAAGTCATCATAGGTTATCTTTAATCCACATTCATGGGCAATCGCTGGCAGATGCAAAACAGAGTTCAATGATCCCCCGATACCAGATACGAAAGCGATGGCATTATAAAAAGCAGACAACGTCATAATATCCCTGGGTTTCACATCTCTTTCCAGAAGTTCCATGACTGCCATGCCACTTTTATAAGCAAACTCATTTCGCAAATCATCCAAGGCCGGAACAGCCGTCGAGCCAGATAACGACATTCCTAATGATTCAGCAACCAAACACATGGTATTCGCAGTACCTAAGAACGGACAAACCCCAGCACTCGGATAATAATCCACTGTCACATCAAACAATTCTTCCTCCGATATTTCTCCTGCTAAAAACTTCTGACGCGCCGCTTTAGATTCCCGCGGTTTTATCCGATTCACCATTGGGCCACCCGTCACAACGACTGACGGTATATTGATTCTTGCTGTAGCCATAAGTAAAGCAGGGACAATTTTATCGCATGAGCCTAATAAAACCATTCCGTCAAAGATCCCATGTCCATTGATCATGGCCTCAACAGAGTCGGCAATAAGTTCACGGCTTGGCAAAGCATAACGCATCCCTTTATGCCCCTGGGCAATGCCGTCACAAATGGCAATAGTATTGAATTCCAACGGATACCCGCCGGCAGCTAAGATACCTTTCTTTACGTCCTCTGCTAACGCTCTCAAATGACAGTGACCAGGAACAATTTCATTCCACGTATTCACAACAGCAATAATGGGCTTGTTCAAGTCACGATATTGTGCACCACAGGAGCCAAGATGTCCTTTCGCTATAGCTCGCTGATAAGTAGGCAAATTCTCTAGTGCTTTTTTCATATGCAGTGCTCCCTCTTTTGATATTTTTATATCAATTTGTTTGTACAAGTGATAATTTGACTTCAATTTTTATTATAATCAGACTTTACCTTATTTGCAAGAACTTTTTGATTCTTTTTTATCATTATTTTATTGTTCCTGAAAAATATTTTCATTCATACAATGCATTTGCAGTTTGAATACCATTTTTGTTAATATAGGGATATAATGATAAATTTATTACCTTGGAGGTTTCCATGTCTGATAATCAACCGTCCGCATCTTGTTTACCCCTACTTCGAAGCATGTATAATGATCTTACGAAAGCTGAACAAAAAATTGCTGACTATATATTGCAAAACTCCGCTAACGTCATTCACATGACCATTTCCGAGCTGGCTGATGCATCACAAAGCGCCGAAGCCACCATTTTTCGATTTTGCCGCAAACTAAATTTTGTTGGTTTCCAAGGTTTAAAAATTGCGCTTGCTGGTGATCTCTTTTCGCCAGTCAAATCCGTTTATCAGGAAGTCGAAATCAGTGATTCAGCTGAAGTCTTTGCACCAAAGATTTTTAACATTATCAATGAAGGATTGCAAGATACGCTAAAAGTTCTTGATTTAGCAGCATTAGAGAAAGCAGTTGACATTTTAGCAGCAGCCCGTCATATTGATGCCTATGGTTTGGGAGGATCATCGATCATCGCAGCTGACATTGAGCACCGGTTCATGAGATTCGGAATACCGGTGCGTTCTTACTCCGATCCGCATTTTCAAATTGCCTCAGCATCGTTACTGCAACAAGGTGACGTAGTCGTAGCTATTTCCCATTCAGGTGCCAGCATCGAGCTGCTAAAGAGTGTTGAATTGGCAAAAAAAAATCAGGCTACCATAATAGCCATCACTAGCTATATGAAATCACCCATAACCAAAATTGCCGACATCTGTCTACATGGTATGGCGCGAGAAACAAGCTACCGACCGGAAGCAGCGGCTTCACGAATCATTCACCTAGCTATTGTGGATCTTCTCTATACGGGCGTCATGCTGAAAAGGCCGGAGACATTTATTGAAAATATGAATAAAGTCCGTCTGGCCATTTCAAGTCAAAAGCTTTAACAAAAAAATCCTGTAAGTTCCCATAGGAATCTTGCAGGATTTTTAACTGTTACACTTTATATATAATTATTTGAATTTGAGAGAAAGAGTGTAACACAAGAGAAAAGCTAATAATTGTCAGCAAATTGTAAAATGTAACTACTACATAATGTTAAAGGGTGGATTTTCATGTATAACTTAGCAAATCACTTCAAGCCGATTATCGCTAAGCCCCAAAATACAATGAAATACGTTGAAATTTCGCCATGTCCATTGCTTAAACCTTATATCCGATGCTTTTGGGGTTCCCCACAGCCCGTTTTAAAATTTAGAAAAGAGGCTTTTATCCCCCATTCAACAATCATCATTCCAGATACCTGTATGGATATTATTTTTGACATAGACTACTATTCAAATAAAGTAAGTAGTAATTTTTGTGGTATTAATAACGCGCCGTTTCGAATCTTTGATATAAACAAAACAACATGTATTTCCACTTTTGCAATTCGTTTTAACTTTTGGTCTGTCTATCTTTTTTCCAACATCGGGATGAAAGAATCATTAAATGCTTTTATCGATATTAACGAATACTTTTATGATTTTAAAAGTAACCTTGAAACCTTGCTCATAGAAAAAACAGCAATGGAAGAAAGAATAGTCGAAGTTGAAAAGTATTTGATTAAACGCCTCTCTGGAACGAAGCAACTCAATAACAATATAATGAATGCCAGCTATTTTATTCTAAACGCCAAAGGTTTGATATCCGTATCGGAGATATGCACTAAAGTAAATATCAGTCAAAGACAACTTCAACGTTTATTTTTAGACTTTATAGGTGTTTCACCAAAAAAGCTGACCGATTTAGTAAGATTCCAAAATATCTGGAAGGAGATGCATGATTCTCCAAACCAAAATTTCGCAGATATTTCCTATCGCTATAACTATACCGATCAATCCCACTTTAATAACGATTTTAAAAAATATGCTGGCAGAACACCAAATAAAGCGCTTATCTATGCTAAAAGTTAACATGTCGCATTTTTGCAATACTAATTTATGCGCAAGTGATATAGTAGATAAAAAAACAAAGGAGCGATATCATTGAAAATCGAAGTTTTAAGCCAGAAACCTGAATATTTTAAAGAAGAATGGCCTAAGCAATACGAAATATTCCATTGGTTTGAATTTGTTTGCGGCATTCCACATTCGTTATTTATGATTTCAACCTACAAAGAAAATGGTAAACCAAATGCCTGCCTTCATTCATGGAGTTCATTTTCCGGCGATGGCGGAGATTTTTTTGCTGTAATGCCCGGAATTCTACGACACTCCCATACTTTTAAAAACATAGTAAGAACCAAAGAATTCTGTATAAACTTTTTAAGTCGGGATTATTTTGAAAGTTGCCGAAAAACTGTCGAAGAAAATAGTTATGAAAATGACGAATTTGCATTGGGAGGATTCACGCTTGAACCCTCAAAAACAATTCAATCGCCAAGGATAAAAGAAAGCTTTTTATCCCTTGAATGCAGACTTGAAATGGAAAAAGATTTATCACAAAAAGGTATAGCCTCTTTGATCATTGGAAAGGTTCAGACCATTGCCATCGATGAAAATTTTTCTAATAATTTAGATAACAGGTATGGCGAAGATGGATTTATGTTCAATATCCACCAGCCCAAAAATCCATTAAACGCCGAAGGGAAGTTCTCTGGAATTGGAGTTATCGATATGATAAAAAAATACTAACCGCTAAAAATCCTGTAAGTTCCAATCGGAAACTTGCAGGATTTTTAGCTATACCATGAGTAATAATTTATTGTTTCAATTTTGAGTAAAAATCTTACACTAAAATAATTTCGATTCTTTCTTTGCCTTTTCCGATATTATTTCGCTTTAGCGAGACTTTGCCTATTTCACCAGTTTTTTTAATATGAGTTCCCCCGCATGATACTCTAGCGAAATTTTCAATCTCCCAATAGCGAATTTCACTTGCCTGATCGCTAAATTCACTCTTTATCATCACATCATCATCAATCAATCGGTTTGCCTCTCGTTCAAGGAAGTCAAATGTTTGAGAAATATTTCCTTGCCAAAAGAAATCCAATCTCGCCTTATCCACAGATATATGTGCGCCAATTTTCTCAGGTCTGTTGTAATTTTGATAAACCAGTTCCAAAATAATTTCAGCAGCAAAATGTAACCGCATTAATTTATAGCGTCTTTCCCAGTCTATTTTTATCAGTACCTCATCGTCTACATGCAAATCATGCTCTTCTTCTAATGAATACACAATTTGTTTCCCGATTTTTTCAGCATTTAGAATAGGATATTGGTTTATCGTTCCATAATCAGACTCTTGTCCTCCGGAAAAAGCATAGGCAATTGTCCGATCAACAGTAACCATTCCCCCATTGATACTGGTTACTTTGGCCGTTAATTCCGTCAGATATGGATCATCCCAGAAAACTTTTTTCACCTGCATTTTCATCCCCCACACGTCATATTTATCTAACTATCATTCTATACAAACAATTTACCTTGAGTCATTTTCAACACTTGATTGGACTGATTTATTTTAATTTGATAAATTTATTCATTCATCCATATTTGACTTTCAAAAGAAAATTGCTGAATATCTTGAATCAGTTTACATGTATGATAGCCATCAGCTACGGCATGATTAACAAAGATCGAAAAAGGTATCAGCATATGATGATGTCGCTTAAAATACTTACCAAATGTGATGACAGGAAAAAGCATTTTAGACTCGCTAAAAGTATCATTGCTATATCCGGTAAAACTTAACCAGGGTACGCAAGACATGGGGCAAAAATTTTCAGGCCTATTTGGCTTTGCCTTAATCCCCTTCACATCTTGATATTTTTCTAAATCTTCTACAGCCTGTCTGTAAAAGATAGAAAAATCATCATTGTACTCTGTCCAAAGGTCAGAAAAAGTCTTATCATCATCATGAAATATCGTATAAGACGGATTGCTATACTCCCAATATCCCAGTCTTCCATTTGGATCAAAAGACATCCTAAATTCTTTATTTTGATTGACAGCTTTAGAAACCAAATAAATAAAGGTAGGATAAAATCGCAACTTTTTCTGTTTTACTTGTGATAAGAGTTCCGTAATATCAATATTTACATTTACATTATATTTCGTTTTAATGGTGTGAATGTAATAATCAAAATATTCCTTACGTTCCCAAGTATCTAAATCAATATAATGAAAGTTCATATTACCCGTCCCCTTTTTATCATAGTTAATCTAAATTAAAAAGTATTATACAGTTATATTATAAATGATTAAATCTTCCAAAAGAGGGATTTACCAATGGCACTTTTACTATTTAGCCCTTTCCTATTTAGGTAGCCGATTGGGTAGACAAGAACTTCGTAATAATTTCATCTTTTTTTCCAATTAACTGTTGCAGCATAGGGGCGGTTAATATCAGACTACAGAAATGATATCTGTATCATGGATAAATCCCGTCCGCTTCTGCCATAGTAAGAATATAAATACGCTAAAATAGGGCTAGTTACCATAACAAAAAAAGGATTTAAGGCTTCGCTTAGGGGGTTGCCTATGCTTTTACACCGCATCTATCGATTAATCTCACTCGTTACAGGAATCGCTTTTTTCGTGTTCTGCATAGGTTTTATTTACTTCTACTATCAGGAAAAGCCAGAACAAAATATCGTATTGGAATCCCTCCCTAGTGTGAACCAACAGACCAAGCTGTTGGTTTTTGCCCCGCACTGCGACGATGAAACCCTGGGTTGCGCTGGGATTATTCATGATGTAATACAAGCGGGAGGACAGGTACTCGTCGTCATCATGACAAATGGCGACGGATTCACCTTCTCAACAGAAGAACAATTTCACCGCGTATTCCCAACAAAGATAGATTACATCCATTCCGGTTACGTCCGACAACAAGAGTCGTTACACGCATTACAATGCTTAGGAGTACCTGCCAATCAGGTGCTATTTCTAGGCTATCCTGATCGCGGCTTAAATTCCATATGGAACGACTATTGGGATATAGATACCCCTTTTACATCACACTTTACCGCGAGTAATCATTCACCTTATTCTAATAGTTATCAAGTGAATGCCCCTTACTCAGGTCAGGCCATATTTAATAATATTACGAAAACACTAAAAGAATTTCAACCTAATTTCATTTTGTTGCCCCATCCTCACGATGAGCACCATGACCATTCAGCAACCTGGGCATTCGCCATTAGCACTGTTGCCCAATTTAGCAATAGAGGAATAGCGTTACCTAAAATATTCACTTATTTAATTCATCGTGGCGACTTTCCAATACCACACGGTTATAAGCCTGAATTGTCGCTTCTACCGCCAAGACCCTTATCCAATCTTCCTCATTGGTACAGCAATAAATTGAATCCGGATGCCAAGAATCTTAAAGAACAATCCATTAAAGAATATGTAAGCCAGATTAAAATTCCCATCATGTCCAACTTGCTGTATAGCTTTATTCGTACAAACGAGTTATTCGAGGCGGTTCATATACCCGTAATTAAACCTGCCCCATTGGACCTGGAACTAACCGCTCTAGATGTCTGGCTGAATCAGGAACCAATATTAATTAATCCAATCGGGGTAAATCCGCTTGGTGCTCTGGAACGTAAAGCCAGGGTTACATCCGTCTACAGTTTCATCCAGGCTCATACTCTTTGGCTGCGTTTTCACATACCCGACCTCTCGGTCAAAAAAAATCATTATCATGTAAACCTTATTCAATTTAGCTTACAAGAAAGTCAATTTCAACGAGAAAAGCGCGCTATTAACTTTAGCACGCTTGATACAGATCTTCCTCAAAATGATATCAGTCGCAGCAGCGATGACGTAATTTTAAAACTTCCTTTCAACCAGCAGAATACGCCGGACTTACTTTTCATTCAAATAACAACAACAGATAAACTCGGCGCAACTATTGATCAAACAGTTTGGCAACCCCTATTCACGCGTGAAATGGTAACAGATACGTAATAGATCATAATCCTCGTAACCTATCAACAGATCAGTTACGAGGATTACTTTTTAACCATTCATTAGTTATTGGCCATATGATAAATTTTCTTGATATCCTCAGCTTTAAGCGGTTTGAGGGTACCCACAACGCGTTTACCAAAATTACAGCATTTATTAGCCATTTCCTCAATTTGAGCATCCGTCAATTTACCAACACCCAATTGAGAAAGATTGATCGGCATATCAAGAGAAGTAAAAAATTCTTCCGTCTTTTTAATGCCTTCCATAGCGGTGATCTCAGGATCAATAGGATCTAAAACACAATCCCAAACATTGATGGCATACTGAGCAAAACGATTAATATCATTCTTTACTACATAGCGAGCCCACCAGCACCATACAGCAGCAAGACCGGCACCATGTGTTACGTCAAACATGCCACCCAGTTCATGCTCAATAGCGTGACCTGAAAAGTCGGGGTCACCGCCAAGTCCGGTCAGATGATTGTGAGATATACTGCCTGACCACATAATTTCAGAACGGGCTTTGTAATTTCCCGGATCTTCCATACAGATTTTCCCATACCGAACGGTATTACGTAATACTTGCTCCGCAATGCGATCTGTAAGCTCGTTCCCCTTTTTTGAACAAAAATAACGTTCAATTGTATGCATCATAATGTCTACAATACCAGCTGCTGTCTGATAAGTGGGGAGCGAATAGGTCAGTTCTGGATTCATCAAAGCAAATTTCGGACGAGTAAGATTGTCATTAAACCCTTTTTTCAGCCAACCTTCCTCATTGGTAATCACGCTGGAATTACTTGTTTCACTTCCAGATGCGGCAATAGTGAGAACCACTCCAACAGGCAGACAGGCAACTGGCTGTGCTTTCCCCGCATAAATATCCCAAACATCAATAGCAGAATTAGCCAGAGCCATGGCAATCGCCTTGGCTGAGTCGATAACACTACCGCCACCAACAGCGAGCAGGAAATCAACCTTCTCCTTACGGCAAAGTTCGATTCCTTCGCGTACAAGAGACAGTCTCGGATTTGGCACAACTCCGCCCAAGGATATATATTCGATCCCCGCCTCCTGAAGACTTCTTTCAATACGATCTAAAAGGCCTGATTTTTTCGCACTTTTTCCACCAAAATGCAGCATGACCTTCGTACCGCCCCAGGCCTTTATTTCTTTTCCAACCTGATTTTCAATTCCTTTACCAAAAATAACTTTCGTTGGCGAGTAAAATTCAAAACTCTTCATTCTGATACTTCCTTCCTAAATTCCACGCAATAGAAGGTACAGCGTAGATCTGTTATATTTATGATATTGTTTATTCTAATCAGTATAATTTTACCATTATTTATTTTTTGTTTCTAGAGTGATTATAATTTTCGCAAACATATTTTTTGAACAGAATGATCATACCCTTTTTTAATAATCAAGCGTGCACGTCGCATCGTCGGATGAATATTTTCCTCTAAATTGGCTCCATTAATTTCATCCCATGTTTTTTCTGCCAACAATTGCGTCTCCTCCTCTGACATCTGAGCATAACGATGAAAATAGGATTGTTTGTCTTGAAATGCCGTACGACGCAATATCTGAAAGCGCTCAATATACCATTGCTTAATATTTCTTGCATCCGCATGGACGTAAATAGAGAAGTCAAAAAAGTCAGAAATATATAAATGAGACTTAGAAAATATACGATCTACTTTGGGTGTCTGTAAAACGTTCAGTCCTTCTACAATTAAGATATTGGGGCTATTTATGACCTTATATTCGTTAGGAATAATATCATAAAACGAATGAGAATAGACTGGGACTTTGACTTCTGAACAACCTGACTTGACATCCTTTAAGAAATCCATTAATCGCTGAATATCATAGCTTTCCGGAAACCCTTTTTTATTCATCAATTCTCGTTCTTCCAAAACTGCGTTAGGATACAAAAAACTATCTGTTGTAATTAAATCAACTTTTGGTTTCGTTGGCCAACTTGTCAATAGTTCCTGAATAATGCGTCCCGTTGTACTCTTTCCAACAGCAACGCTTCCAGCAATTCCAATGATATACGGAACTTTCTCCGCTAAAGTACCGAGAAATGTATTTGTTACATTGTAAAGTCGATGTGTGTCTAATACGTATAAATTTAAAAGTCTAGAAAGCGGAAGATAAACTTGCGATATTTCATCTAAGGAAATTTTCTCATTAATTCCATGAATTCGTATTAAATCAGCTTCCGATAGCGGAAGCGGCGTAGCCATTCGTAAATTTTCCCATTCCGTGCGGTTGAAAAAAATATAAGGAGAATTAATTGCATTATCCATCAGTGAATCCCCTCTTCGTATCCTAATGAGTAAACCTATAATATTCATTTGTTAAAAAAATCACTTTCTATATTCCTCATAGAAGCACAAAACCCTGCCAAATAAAAAAATTTATTGATTGCCGCTTTTATATCCAGCTTTTCTGCATTGGGTGTAATAATCTGGGAAGAAACAACATATTAGAACAGTCCAACCTGACTAAAATCAGTTGGACTGTTCTAATATGTTAAATATTTTTTTCCAGATTAAGAAGATACTGCTTAACGTCCAATCCCCCTGCATAGCCGACGAGCTTTCCATTGGCACCAATGACACGGTGGCAAGGAATAAAAATAGGAATTGGATTTTTGTTATTCGCCATCCCCACTGCGCGTGCAGCCTTAGGACGACCAACACGTTTGGCAACTTCAACGTAGCTGCGGGTTTCACCGTAGGGAATGACTTGCAAAGCACTCCAAACATTCTGCTGAAACTCCGTACCGTCAGGGGCGAAGGGAAGATCAAAAGATTTCCGTTTTCCTGCAAGATAATGCTGTAACTGCATGGCGGCTTCCCTGAGCAAGGGCGTTTCTTTTACAGTAGCGTCTTGCGGAGCAATGAGTCCATTCAAATACAGTTTAATAATGGCCATTCCATTTTCTACAATTCCAATTTTTCCAATGTTTGTTTGATAAAAAAATATATTTTCCATCACGCGCTCCTCCTCTATGCTTCTTTCTTTTCCAGTAAATTAAAGAACACCCTGTAAGGAATTCTTATCAAGCATGATATAATAAATTTTAGTGACAATCGCTAAACAAACGTAATCATGAAGGAGAAAAAAACTATGACCAATATAACGATTCGAAAAGTCCAGCTAGAAGACTTGGACTGCATCGCCAAAATAGAAGCTGTTTGTTTCCCTGAGGCTGAAGCAGCGCCGCGCGAATCATTCAAAAAAAGGATTACCGCTTTTCCAGATTCCTTCTTAGTAGCTGAAACAGCTGAAAATATCATCGGTTTCATCAATGGCTGTGTCACCAACAGTCCCGTTATTTATGATGAACTATATCATAATACGCAGCATCATATTCCAGACGGTAAAAACTTAACCGTTTTCGGACTGGACGTCATGCCTAAATACCGTCGTCAGGGAGTTGCGGCACAACTCATGCAGCATTTTATTCAAACAGCCAAAAACGCAGGGCGAAAAGGCGTCATTCTAACGTGCAAAGATCGGTTAATCCATTATTATGAATCGTTCGGCTATATAAATAACGGAATCTCAAAGTCGACACATGGAAACGCTCAATGGTTTGATATGACACTTGTTCTCTGATTTAAAGGACTTGCCACTTATCCCTACTTCCATTATTAATTAATACTAAACGTTTTTCCCTCTGGATAAATCAATTTGATAAAATGATTTATCTCTTCTAAAAGCCGTACCTTAACTGGATCCTGATGCTTTTGCATTAACTTATAGCAAACACGGGGTGGCGCGGGAGTGGATAATTGCTGAACGACAAATTTCCTCGGCTTCACAAAGGCATTGGCAATAGACCTTGGTACGATGGCCCATTGTCTTACATCCAACATAAGAGAAAAAATAAGCGCCGCCGCATCCACTTGCAACCGTGAATAACTATAAGTATCCCACCATCGCTCATGCCACACTTGATAAGCTGGCCCCCAGTTGAAATAAAGTTCATGTCGATAGTCTAATTCTAAGGGCGATATCACTTTAGCACAAGTGTTCTCTTCGCTTGCGAGACGGACCAACACCATTTCATCAACATAAAAAGGCTCAATGATCATATTCGGCACAGCTTTTTCTAGTTTTACAAAGGCCAAATCCATCTCCCGACGTTCAATACTCTCATAAGATTCCATGGTGTGCTGAGTTCGAATTTGCAGACGAACAGCTGGACATTGTTGAATAATCATTTGATAGAGTGGAGGCAATACATAGATGTTTAAACTATCTGCTGCACCGATGTTCAAATTAATTTGCGAACCCCTTGCATGCAAAATCTCCAACTCTCTGTTTAACATACTCCATCTTTCAGCTAAAGCAACAAAACTCTTACCAAACGTGGTTAATTGAATGGTTGGCATTCCTTTTTTACGATCAATCAATTTCGCTCCTACATCTCGCTCCAATATTTTTAGTCTATAACTTACTGTAGACTGGGACAGATGGAGCATTTCAGCAGCCTTTGTTAAGCTTTGCGTTTGCACGATCGCCAAAAAAGCCTCTATACCCAAAAATTCCATAGATTCTCCTGTAATATCTAAAGATTAGATATTTCATGATAAATTTTTGCGTTTTACTTTTACTTTTTCATATTATAAACTTATCATGAAAAATATCATTTGCCAAGTTAATAATAATAAAGGAGAAAAATGAAACCAATCATCGTACTCGCTCTGCTCACAGCGGCATGCTTACTAGGCGATTCCATGCTATACGTTGTACTTCCCACCCATTGGTCGGAAGCTGGGCTTAGCTCTTTATGGGAAGTCGGCGTCCTTTTATCTGTCAATCGTTTGATCAGATTACCCTTAAATCCGCTTGTAGGATGGCTATATAGAAAAATCAGCACAAGGCAAGGCGTATTATTTGCCATTATTTTAGCAGTCTCAACAACATTATCTTATGGATTTATCAAAGGTTTTTTGCCCTTACTTATTATTCGATGCATATGGGGACTCGCATGGACCTTCTTAAGACTGGGATCATACTTTGCTATTATTGATTGTTCCACTGAATTGAATCGGGGACACTGTATGGGAACCTTTAACGGATTATACCGATTAGGGAGCCTAGCCGGTATGCTTATCGGTGGTTTTATCGCGGATTCGTTCGGATTATCCATTACGGCCCTATTATTCGGCATGATCACACTATTATCCATCCCAGCCGCCTTACTATGGGTTCCAAATTCGAAGGATACGAATGTACGTAAAAAAGAGCAACCTATCCCTAAATCTGTATTGTGGAAAGATTCTACCATCCTCTGGGCATTAATGACAGGAACGTTAGTTGCTATGATCTATCAGGGTATGTTTACGGCAACGTTAAGTTATCTCGTACAAGTACATAACTCATCAATAATAACGATCCATGGAATGGTTATCGGCGCAGCCTCGCTTGCAGGTATTTTACAAGCCATACGTTGGGGCTGGGAGCCCTGGTTAGCACCATGGATCGGAAAAAAATCGGATGGTAAACAAGGGCGCCGCAGAATTCTCATCCTATCATTACTACTGGCAAGTGTACTTTTTATATTAATCCCCTTTCAAATTCCACTCCTTTCCTGGCTAATGGTGATTCTTGGCATACAAATCACGGCAACGTCCTTAACAACGCTTACAGATGCCATTGCTTCAGATGCAGCGTCATCTTCCTCAAAATATTTCGTTTTAACAGCCTATTCTATTGCAGTCGATTTGGGTGCAGCCGTAGGCCCCTTTATTGGTTATTTGCTTAACGAATATGTAGAATCCTATGCCGCCTATTGGGCAGCAGTCGTTATCCTCCTATTCATGACCATCGCATGGATGTCACCAATAAAACAAACCTCGGTAAACAACTAAGCTGACTCTTATTGCACTGACATCATTGTAATAAGAGTCAGCTTAGGAACAGGCATTCTGCAAATGCCCGCATTTTCAAGTAGCAGACATTAACAAATCTTAAAGGGTCTGTAGAGAAGCTTATTGCTAAGCTTCTCCAAGACCCTTGTCTTATTTATTGCTATTCGCTTTACCTATGGGCCCACAATTATCAGGCATGCTGCTATTATTCATCATATTACTGCTTTGGATCATTTTCTGCATATGTTCATTCATTTGAGCAGCTTGATCCACTGTCATACTGCCGTTATCTACTGCTTGCTGAATCATTTGCTTATGATTGTTAAACATCTGATTGTATCCTTCGTTTTGCACTTGATTCTGATTGGCTGTAGCTGCAAATACCGGTACAGCTGTTAAAGCTGCCAGTATCACTGCCATGATCACTTTTCTTTTCATAAATATAATCTCCCCATAGTTCTATTTATTGTTCTTTATGTTATTGCACTACTTTTTTCATGTGTTGATATTCTTCGTCCGTAATTTCGCCCTTAGCATACCGTTGTTTCAATATTTCAAGCGCATCAGTGGATCTCTCTATCTGAATACCACCACGAAAGACCATTTTAAACATCCAAATCGCAGCAAAAACAATCAAAGCAATCACGGCTACATGAATAATGATCCCAAACCCCATCCCAAGCCAACTAAATGGGCCACCAAAGCCATACCCCATCATCATGAACTATGCACCTCCTTAACATTAATTCTATCCCAACATTGTGAATATCTTATGAAGAAATTATGCATTTTTTATGGATAACCGAAGAATTGTGGTAAGAAAATAAAAATTTGCTACAACAATAATTTGTAGCAAATACTGGAAATATTTATGGTCATAAAGAGTGTAGAATTTTCAGATAATAAAATTTAGAAATTTTTTACAAATTGCAACTAAGTTTTTGTCATAAAATTCGTTCATGGAACATAATCAATATTGGGCAGAGATGTGCGCTCCGCCCAATAAGTAAATATAGGGGGAATTTACCATGCGCTTCGAAACTAAGCACTTTAAACTCACAGTTTCAGGCGTCTTTCTCTGGATGGTTTATCAGATCATCCAAGAGCTCTGGAAGTAAACTCCCGCATTCAACAGACAAACGCCCCTGCGCCAACAGGGGCGTTTGCTGTTTATAGTTTATTCACCTTACCGTCATTTTAGAAACACTTTTTTTTAATATCTAAGTATCCAACAACTCGAAGTAAACATCTTCGATCTAAAAGTTAGTCCCATTCTTTTGTTGGTAAGGAATGGGGCTAACTTTTCTAATCGTCTGCTTTGTTTGTCCATTTTTATGATACTTATTCAATAAGAAGATCTTATTTTTTATGAATAAGTTGACTAATGACTAAATTAGTATTATTATGAATAAAAATGATAAATAAAATTCCTCTATGTACAATGAAGTACTAAATAACTTAAAACATATTTTGAGTTATTTAGTACTTCATTGTTTTTTAAAATAATCATGAATACTAAACTATTCTTCATATAACCAACAGCTGTAGCAACGCGAAATAAGGGGGAAATAATTATGCAGGTCACTTCAGCTGAATTTAAACAAGCGATTATGCACATTAACAACAGTCTGAATATAGCTATGTATGGTGTTGGATTACGCAAGCAACGCGTCTATATTCTTGATAATACAGTCATTATGATTCTAGCTGATCATAAAAGAATTCCTGCCCTAGCTACTCTTGATTTAAATGATCGTGCTACAACTAGATTGATTGACTCCGCACTGTTAGAAAAATACAAAAAAAGTTTAAAGAAAGGATTGGAAACTTCCTTACATTTATCAATAAAATGTATTTTAAAAGATTATGAACCACTTAATGAAACTGCGGCCACTGTCATCTTATTGGAAAAAGCTTTGTCAATCACAAGCGAAACAATTCGCTAATCAAATAGGGTTGGCTATAGGAACGACTTGTTCAGTGCCTTAAGCTACCAGTTTTCGCTCAAACGCTCAATGTGTCATGTATACGCATATTGAATTTTGAGTGTTCTCTGGTAGCTTTTTGTATTTTTTTAGCAAAAGAGAGAAACTAAGGGGGACGAGAATGGAAAATAACTTTAAGGTAAAGGATGTATTACAAGCTTTAGACCACATTACAGGAGGACGCTGCGTTAAAAATGCCGAGGACATGACGAATGGAAAAAATAAGTTTGTTATGATAAAATCCTCTAACATTCCAGGCAAAGCATGTATGGAAATTCCCGGACTCGTATGTGGAAATTTAGAAGCACCCGTAAAAAAAATTGCCGTAACAATGACTTTAACAGAATGTAACATTGAACTCGCCGGAGCAACTGGCGTAAATGCCATCGTCGCTCACCATCCCATTGTTGATGCCGCGAATTCAGGCGGAGTAAAAATTCGTGAATACTTGAAATTATATGGACTATCTGTCTTTGAACTGCATGAAGCCTTTCATGGCCTGCATCCCGGAATTGCCCTGATTCATGGTCATAAAGCTTTTCATATTGATATTGCTTATGACGGTATTCCCGGCAACATTCTTTATGTGGGTCGAACGATTGATGGAATTGAAACCTTGGCGGATATTATCAACCGTCTTGACACATTCATGGGAATGGATGAAGAACGCAAAATGCTGCTGGCAGAACGCAATTGCCGACAATGCAATGGAATTCAAGAAACCAATATTGTAACAGGTGGAAAAATTTTAGTCGGAGAGAAAACAGATAAAGTGAATACGATTATTCACATTTTCCCACATACTGGTTTTTCTGCTCAACATCTTGCACAAGTAAAAAAGGAATATCCTGAAGCCGATACAGTATTAGCTTCAATTAGCCGGGTGTTACCTGACAATGATCTCATAGCAAAAGCGAAAGAATTACACATGAACTTTATTGTGGGAAATTCCCATGCAATGGAAATATTGGAAAATGGATTGCCTTTAGCTAAGGCGCTAGAAAAACTTCTACCTGGCACTGAAGTCGTTTTATTTCGAGAACGAATTACTTCCACTCCGTTAAATGTGGTTGGAAGCACAGCTATTCGTAATTACGCAGAAGATATTGCCAATCGTTTTTTACTACCGGAAAAATAATTTATCAAAATATAAGGGAGGAACAATCCATGGAAAATCATTCAATCGCTATAACAAATAGCGCTATTAAAAAGCGGGAAATAACAAAAATAGAAATTCTAGGATTTACTATGGTTGCTTTAGCACTTTTAGCCTTATGTTTCCCAGTCCCGGTAGCCGGAGCTTTTACAGCAGCAGCGAACAAAGTAAAATCCATTTGCTTTGATGCATTTTTGATGAATATTGTCGGCTGGGCTATTGTTTGCGGTGTTATTATCGGGAGAATATTGGAACGAGCTGGTTTTACAGACGCCCTTGTACGAATCTTTGCACCCATTACACAAAAAATTGGAATTAATCCAGCTGTTGTACTTCCTGCAATCTATCATATTATTGGCGATATTAATGCAGCAGGAAAAATTGCTGGTCCCAGTGTGAAGAAAGCAGGAGCAACCAAAGATGAACAAAAAATTGCCATTGCTACCATGGTACAGTCTCAGCAATCCTTTTCAACCTTTATGTTGGGCCTTACTGCATTGACCTTTGCAAAAATTAACGTATTGCCCTTAGTTTTACTTGTTGTCTTCCTGCCGATTATATTAGTGCCTTTCATTTTAAAAAATACAATTTATCGTGATACCAAAAAAGTAGCGCTCCAAGAACTACCAAGATTTACACCGACCACTCCTATTTTGGCTGTGTTGTTTGGCGCTGCCCGTGAAGGTGCAGAAGTCCTATTTCTGATTGTCATACCGGCAGCAGCCACGATATTTGCGATTATTGGTACTTTGGAGTACTTCGGCATATGGCAAATCATACAAACCGGACTTAGCAACATTCTAAGCTTTTTATCGATTGATGTAGAAACAGGCATTGTATCAGTGCTTGCTTCACCTACGCTAGCGATGGGCATGTTAGTAAAAACAGCTGGCGTACTCCCCGCTAAAATGGTGGTAGGTTCTTTTGTATTAGCTGCATCAGGATTTCCACTTTCACTCATTTTTGGACAAATTCCAATGATCTGGAAAGACGTTTCTGACTTATCAGAGGCAGAATGTGTGCGAGCAGCCTGCATTGGTATCTTGATGCGTATCATAACTGCCTGGTTAGTTGCTGAATTTCTTACTCCATTTATCATTTAATAAGAAATGATAAAGCCTTATTTTTCAAATAAACCAAGTTGAATAATAAAAACGCCACGCCCTATCCAATCAATTGCAATGTCTGGACGCAATAAAGAAATTTCTACAAAGGGTTCAAAATTTCTCGCAACACGCAAAGCTAAATAATGAGTAAATAATCCTTGATCAAAAAATATATTTGTTGTAACTTTTATAGCCAAATGCTGCGTATCATTCAAATAAAAGTTTTCGGCTGGAGCAGCTTCCAAAGCTGATAATCCATTAGGAAGACTATCAAGAGAATAAGACTTCTTCCTTCCCAATCCAGCTACACATTTGCCAGGCTGCAGAATTGAATGCAATTGGAAGTCGTCAAATCCTTCGCTACCCGCTATTATACAGCCGTCAGCCAACGCTACAGTTGAAAGGTAATTGCCTGGAACGATATCGATTCCGTGTTCTGCTTTTATTGCCACACAGTAATTCATCACAACTCTCCTATTTCACTTATTTTTTGTTGTATAAAATATGATATAGGCAAATAGTTTGTTACTTGTTTGCAAAAAAAGCTAGAACATACAAGAAATTCATATTACAAATCACCTTCTAGCAAAGGTTTCCTATGCTTTTGCTACTTCATGCCATAATTTTAGCTATTATCATCCTTGTGATAAAATAAAACTAGCCTAGTCACACTAGATGCAAAACGAGGAGGATTACATGGAAAACGCCGTAAGAAGACGCATTTTCGAACTCAGGGATGAAAAATACCGACAATTTCACAGCAAGCTATTTCCTGGTATAGACAATATTTTAGGTGTACGCCTACCGCGATTGCGGGAACTAGCAAAGGAACTTGCCAAGAATGATTGGCGTGACTTTCTAGCAACAGCACAAGAAGATTATCACGAAGAAATTATGTTACAAGGTCTGGTCATCGGTTATGCCAAAGCGGATATAGAAGAAATTTTACATTACGTCACATTCTTTGTTCCTAAAATCACCAATTGGGGGATATGCGACAGCTTTTGCAACAGCCTCAAAATCACGAAGAAATATAAAACGCGTGTTTGGGAATTTTTACAGCCCTATCTTCTGTCACGCCAAGAATTTCAACTACGGTTTGGCATTGTCATGCTGCTGAATTTTTATATTGATGATGAATATATCGATCGAGTCTTAATGCTATTAGACAGGGCAAAACACGAGGGCTATTACGTCAAAATGGCTGTAGCCTGGGCAATTTCTATTTGCTTTATCAAATATCCAGCAAAAACCATGGCCTATTTAAAAAATAACACCTTAGATAATTTCACCTATAATAAGGCACTACAAAAAATCACGGAGTCTTTCCGCGTTGATAAAGAAATGAAAGCTACTATACGCAGTATGAAACGCAAAATAGCTGTCCAGCCAATATAAAGCCATAATACTGGAACTAGTTTATATACAACCATAGTATTCCAACTGTCGTCGTCACGATTGTCAAAGGAAATCCAACCTTGAAATATTCTAAAGCATGGATATGAACCTGCTCACGTTTTGCAATTTCGACGACAATCAAATTAGCAATAGAACCGGTAATCGTCAAATTTCCGGCTAACGTTGAAAATAAAGCCAAAGCCTTCCACCAATATTCTCCATTGATCGCAGGTATCATAAATTTCATTAATAAAACTGCTGGAACGTTACTTACTAGATTGGATAGAATGAGCGTCACGGCTGCAAAAGCTCCGATATTTTGCAAATCTGAAGAAATCAAATGTTCAAAAACGAAAGCTGCCAAGCCGCTACTTTCAACGCCAGCCACAATAACGAAAAGACCAATAAAAATAACAAGAAGATTAAAATCCACACTCGAATATACTTTATTGGGTTTAATGCGTCGCGTAATAAGCAATAAAGCTCCTCCCAAACTAGATGCCAACGCCAAATCATAGCCCGTAATATAAACGACTAGTACTAATATTAATACAATCAAACTTTTAACAATCAAGTACATATGAACATTACTGTCACTTAACAAAGATGCAGAACAATTTCCTTCCAGTTCCCTCCGGTAATAATATGACAGGACAAAATAGGCAGTGATTAAACCAATGACCGCAACAGGACTAGCCATAATAAAATAGGACATAAATGACATACCAGACAGACTGCCTACTAAGATATTCTGTGGATTACCTAAGAGTGTTGAAGCACTGCCAATATTAGAGGCCACTGCTACACCCAAAAGATGCGGCAATGGATTGCACTGGGCTTTTTTACATATAAGCAATACTACAGGTGTAAAAAGCAAGCAAATAATATCATTGATCACCAATGCCGACATGAGACCACTAGCTATAAGAACGGCTAAAAGCAATTGTTTTTTAGTATGGACTCTTTGGCAGACTATGTTTCCCACAAGTTCAAAAAAGCCGGCCAATTTCAAATTAGCCACTATGATCATCATGGAGAATAAGATAATAATCGTTTTATAATCAACAGCCGCTGTTGCGGCGCTAAATGATAATACGCCAGTACCAATCATCGCTACTGCTCCAATAATAGTTGCACCCGCACGATCCACCCTAAATAGTGGGCTCTTCCCTAGCGTGAATATGACGAGCAGAGCAACTAATATGAATCCAGCCCATAGCATTTCTATCTTATACTCCAAACTTACAACCCCCTGTTTTAGAAATTCGAATATTATTATAGCACGAAAATAGGGGAGTTCATTGATAGCTAAAAAATAACTAAGATGTTATGACATTATTTATATAGTAAAGTCTTGTTATTCCTACACAAATGTTCTAATATAAAAAATGCAGCTTATTAGACTCTCTGTTTCTTATATTTTTTCGATAAGGAGACTTTACATATGAAAATAAACGAGGAAGAACCCCAGCTATCTCGATCATTAAAAACACGACACATTCAGTTGATAGCCTTAGGCGGTATTATCGGCAGCGGCTATTTTCTAGGCACTGGCTATATCATCAGCACCACAGGCCCCGGTGCGTTTCTATCCTATTTGCTAGGTGGGATCATTGTAGTATGTGTGATGTGCTGTCTAGGTGAACTCGCTGTTGCCATGCCTATTTCAGGTTCGTTCGTAACCTATTCCAGAAAATTAATTTCCCCCGCATGGGCCTGTGGAGTGGGATGGTCATACTGGCTCACCTGGGTAACCTATATTCCCTCTGAAATGATTGCTGGCGGCATTATTATGAACAACTATTTTCCAGCCATTAGCGCCATGTGGTGGGCAATATTATTTGGTCTAATAGTTACTGTGATTAATTTATCGCAAGTCGAATCCTTTGGAGAAATTGAATTTTGGCTAGCGCTTATCAAAATTATGGCGTTATTTATGTTTGTTATGCTAGCTGCATTGATTTTTTTAGGAATTATTGGTGAACAAGGCTTTATCGGTACAAAATTTTTGTTATCTGATGGGGGCTTTACACCGAAAGGCCCGCTGTCCGTACTGCTAACAATGGTGATTGTCATGGTTAACTTTCAAGGCTCGGAAATCATTGGTCTAGCTGCTGGTGAAAGTGGTAATCCCGCCAAAAGCATTCCTAGAGCCATTAAAAACGTTTCGTTTCGCATTATCTCGTTATACCTTATTCCGATCCTACTATTGGTAAGCATTACGCCATGGCAAAAGGCCGGACTGGAAGAGAGTGTATTTGCCACGGCACTCAACAGCTATGGCATGCCCTGGGCTGGTGGGCTATTCTCTTTAGTCGTATTAACGGCTGCCCTTTCCTGTTCAAATTCAGGACTGTACGGCTGTAGCCGAGCTATTTTCGCTCTGGCACAGGAAGACATGGCTCCGCAGTGGTTAGCTAAACTTAATAGAAGAGGTGTTCCACAAAATGCTTCTCTCATATCCATCATTGGCTGCTGGATTACGATTATCTTCTATACACTAGATACGACAAAATCCGTATATACCTACATGTTGGCTCTATCTGGCTTTACTGGTGCTATTGCCTGGATTTCGATCTGCTGGTGTCAACTAAAATTCCGGCGGCGTCTGAAAAAGAACGGAAAAGATGCGTCGTCTTTGCAGTATCGGACCCCCTTTTTCCCGTATCTCACTCACTTTGGCATCTGGGCTCAGATCGCTTGCCTATTTTTTGTTGCCTATAATGAAGATCTGCGCACTTCACTCTACCTCGGTGTTCCTCTTCTCCTCTTACCGATTCTTTGGTACAAAGCCCGTGAATATAGCCGTCTAAGAGCCCTTTCTCATGCTCCAACCGACTGAAAATAATCCTGCTAAAAACAGCCGCTTAAAGAGCAGGCTGTTTTTTTATCACTTACGCTATTCTCGATTCGTCCCGCATTGCTGTCAGGAAAGCTAGCGACAGCAAAGGTATCATGTCGTTTTTAGTCGAAATAAGTATTATTATTATAAAATTTGGGGTGTCTTATGAAAGATACTGAAAAAAGCAAGGAACAACTTCTAAATGAAATCGCTGCTTTGCGCCAACAAATTCAGGTCATCACGGAAATTCACGAATCAGATATCGTCCGTGATATTACAGAGCTACAACAACTGCAAAATAAAATTACCCGCCTGGACCAATTAAAGCTAGTCGGTGAAATGGCTGCTAGTATCGCACATGAAATAAGAAATCCCATGACAACGGTGCGCGGCTTTCTTCAATTGCTCAGCGGCAAAAAAAAGTGCGCAGACTTCACAGATTATTTCACTCTCATGATTGAAGAACTGGATCGCGCAAATGCCATTATCACGGAGTTTCTTTCACTTGCCAAAAACAGAGCGGTATGTTTAGAACCACAAAACCTAAATTCAGTCATTCAGTCTCTGGCACCGCTTATTCAA
Source organism: Pelorhabdus rhamnosifermentans (assembly GCF_018835585.1). Lineage (NCBI taxonomy): Bacteria > Bacillati > Bacillota > Negativicutes > Selenomonadales > Sporomusaceae > Pelorhabdus > Pelorhabdus rhamnosifermentans. The sequence continues at coordinate 36,605 of NZ_JAHGVE010000003.1, read as the reverse complement.
GCTGAAGCAACACTTTCAAATAAAATTTTAAAACTAAAGCTGGCTAAGATACCGAATGTACTCATTGATGCCAAAGAAATCCGCCAACTCATTTTGAATCTTGCTTACAATGGTCTGGAAGCCATGCCAGCCGGAGCTTGCCTGATGATTAAGACCTATCAAGATAAAAATGAAGTCATTCTTGCTGTCCAGGATGAAGGCTACGGAATAGCGCCCGACCTTTTAGATAAGTTAGGTACCCCTTTCATAACAACGAAAGATACCGGAACAGGCTTAGGACTTGCTGTTTGTTATAGTATTGCCAACCGTCACAATGCGGTTATTACCATCGATACCAAAAAAAGCGGCACAACCTTTTTTGTAAAATTTAAGCAGTAACTTCTCTAATATAAATTAAACCAAATTTGGCAAATCACAATGGACAATATCATAAGTGGAAAAGCTACTTTAAAATATTGGCGAAAAGTAAGCGCTATGCCCTGTTTCTCGGCAATACCAGCGACAATCACATTGGCCGACGCCCCAATGAGTGTGCCATTTCCACCTAAACAGGCTCCCAGAGCCAGAGACCACCACACAGGTTCTAAGGACATACCAGAAATCTGCCCCATGTCTTGTAGCATGGGAATCATGGTAGCTACAAATGGAATATTATCGATAAAAGCGGAAGCAATGGCTGACAGCCAGAGAACGACGAGCGATGTTGCCATCACTTGGCCATGAGTAATGCTAAGAGCCCATTTGGCAAGCTCTTCAATAACACCCGTAGCCTTGAGTCCTCCGACTAGTACAAAGAGACCCACGAAGAAAAAGAGCGTCGGCCATTCCACATGAAGCAGAATATCTTCCGGTTCCTCCCGACTCAGGAGCATAAGCAACATAGCACCTGCTAACGCAATCGTAGCAGACTCTAAATGAAGCTGAGCATGTAAAATAAAGCCCAAAATTGTAAGTCCAAAAACAGCCAGTGATTTTTTTAATAGTTGCCAGTCTTTAATTACATCTTGAAAATGAAGTTTCAATACCTTCTGCCGACTATCTTCATCGACGTCAAGATCATTTCGATATAAAAAAGCTAAGAGACCAATAGTAATCACGAAAATCACCATACACACGGGAGCTAAGTAATAAATGAATTTATTAAACCCCAGTCCCGTAGCACTGCCAATCATAATATTGGGTGGATCACCAATAAGTGTGGCAGCGCCGCCAATATTAGAAGCCATAATCTCTGAAATCAAAAAAGGCGTAGGACTCACTTGCAGCTTTTCTGTCAAAGTCAATGTGACAGGCACAATAAGAAGTACTGTCGTTACATTGTCTAAAAATGCCGAAGCAACAGCTGTAATAACAGAAAGCAGTCCTAAAAGCCCGAGGGAATAGCCACGTGTAATACACGCCGCCCAAATAGCAATAGCTTCAAAAACACCTGTCCTTCTAGTAATTGTAACAAGAACCATCATCCCGATAAGCAGGCCCAGGGTATTAAAATCAATGTTATCCTTAATCGCAATATCTTGACTTACAAATCCCAGTATAAGCATGATGATGCCCCCTGTCATGGCCACAATCATGCGATGCACTTTCTCCCAGATAATAAAAACATAAGTAACAAGAAAAATCGCGATAGAACCATAAAAAGCTATGTCATGCAAAATAAAATCCACTCCTTCAACTCGATCATTGCAAAAAAAACAGGAGAAACCCTTGGTGACAGGCTCCTCCGTAAACTCACTCAGTATATAATTATTAGAATAATTTATCATATCTATTATAAATAGTCAAATCGCTTTAGCAAATGACTTTAATCCTCCACCGTAGCAATCAGCGTTTTCACAAATAAAACCCGTTTGATCTTAACATGAAGAATTTGAAAAAAATCAGCTAAAGAATTTTCATAATAAACGATGACACCATCCAAACTTTGTTCACTATATTCACTACTTTTATAATCCGTACTTTTTCCAAGCCATACTCTGATGTGATTTTTAATCTCTTCTTTGGCCAAATGATTGAAGGGAATATTATTCTCTTTGATGATTTCAATCGTAATAATATGATGAGAAATATCGCGATTTAAAATATACTTTCGAGCATCTGCATCCATATGTACCTGCATCATTGTTACCCCTTTCGTAAATCTCCCACACAACAATAAAATGCTTCTTCAAGGCACAATCATTTTACAAATTTTTTTATGAATAATATTATCATATCCTTTAACCTACGACCTGTCAATTCACCACGTCATAAAAAGAAGGCAAAATGACCATAACTCCGCCACTATTATTACAAAAAGCAGTAGGCCCCAGTTAACCAACAATTTCTTGGCTTTCATAGGCCTACTCTTTTTATTGCGATATTTTTTCAATTACTTTTTGTTTAAAGTCCGCCAGACCCGTTTTCATTAGCAGAAAATGAAGGCGTTCTCCCTTATCAGCGAGTTCTTCGTAAGCTAACAAAATAGCCTCTAAATAAGAAATAACTTGTTCTTCTTCAACAAAAGAGGCCAAAAGTTCGCCCTCACTTGAGTAACGGCCACCCTTGCCACCGACATAGATATGATACCCCTGACGTCCGGGATGTAACGCTTTTTTAGGACACAGACGAATACATACGCCACAAGACAAACATTTGGCAGCATCAATGTGCAGCGTTCCATCCTGAATACTCATGGCCTTGGACGGACAACGCCGCACACAAGCACCGCAGGTGACACACGATTCATGATGAATAAGCGGTTCAACAACCCCTTTAAATCCAATATCATTGCCTTGCGGCTTTGTACAGGAATTGGGACAACCGCTAATGGCAATTTTGGTTTTCGCTGGCAAGTCTTGCGTAACAAACTGAGCATCTAACTTTTCAGCCAATATACGCGTCGTCCGGAGCCCATAGGGACAGCTGTCTGTTCCAGGGCAAGCCACAACAGGGCGCATTCTTGGCCCGCAGACAGCAGGCAACAGCCCCGCATCACGAACAGCCTGCAGCGCCTCCTCAAAAAGTTCTTCTTTCACGCCAGGAATTTCCACGGCTTGCCGCGTTGTAACATGAACTTGTCCGTTACCATAACGTTCAGCAAGGTCGGCTAACTTGCGCAACCCTTCTGCTGTCATGTTGCCTGCGCGATTGCGCACACGCATAATAAGATAGTCTTGTTGGCGCTGTGGAATAAACCCAAAACGCTTATAATCCGGTTTTGCCATGACGTCATCTCTTTTCATCTAAAAAATGTGTACCTCATGTTATTCCCTATAATATCCGATTTAACCTGTCAAACAGCTGACTATACTGCTGGACTTTTTTCTCATCTTCTACTTTCACGCCGGAAAGATAGTATTCAATAGCACCACTTCCCGTATGTAACAAAGCCTGACGTCTTTCTAACGTTCTTTTTAAATTTTTGACTGTACCGACACTACCATCAATGATCGCTGTCTGCGCAGGAAATAATTTTTGCAACATATCTTTAAAAAGCGGGAAATGCGTGCACCCCAGTACAACTGTACTGTACTGGTTTAAATCAAGTCCACTAAATGCTCGGGTAAGGTAAGGCAAAACAACCTTTTCATCAAATTGAAATTTCTCAGCGAATTCCACTAAGCCAGGTAAAGGCACGCCATCAGCAATATGATCGCTATCCAAACGCGCCACAAGCTGATGATAACGATCTTGTTGCAGTGTCAATCGCGTAGCTAGCACTAACACTCTTTTACCAGGTCTTTGCCCAATTTCGAGAGCTGGTTTCACAGCAGGTTCAATGCCGAGAATGGGAATATTATAGGCTTTTCGCACATCATCCGCAGCGGCGCCTGTCGCCGTATTGCAAGCAATAACAATGGCTTGCACATTTTTTTTCACCATAAAATCAACTGCTTCAAACACATACTTTTTTACTTCAGCTTTGGATTTTTCTCCATAAGGAACATGCTTCGTATCGGCATAATAAAGATAATCCTCATCAGGTAATATTTTAAGTGCTTGGTAAAGTACGGTAAGCCCGCCAATACCTGAATCAAAAATACCAATTTTATTTTTTTCAGTCATCATTATACCCCTTTCTTGCATTCTACCTATCACATGGCAACAAAAATCATCATGCTGCAATAAACACTTGCCTTAAAAACACTCATTCATTCTCATCTATAGCTATGATTATAGCAAAAAACATTCCAGATGAAAAACCGAAAACACACGCCAAATGGCGTGTGCTGCGTGCTACATAAATTCTTATTCCCCTTCTTGCTGAAACAAATGTCCATGTGTTTCTAAAAAGCTCGTATTACAAGCCCCTTTGATAAACATTTCTTGTTTAAGCAATTGCTGATGAAAAGGAATGGTCGTTTGAATACCTTCAATGACAAATTCACCTAAAGCTCGCTTCATGCGTTCAATGGCTTCTTGGCGATCATTGCCCCAGACGATGACCTTGGCTACCATAGAATCATAAAAGGGTGGAATTTCATAGCCAGCATAAGCGGCACTATCAACGCGTACACCGATACCGCCTGGCGGAAGATAAGCTGTCACCTTACCTGGCGACGGCATAAAGTTCTTAGCGGGATTTTCGGCGTTGACCCGACATTCCATAGCCCAACCATGGACTTTTACATCTTTTTGCCCAAATGACAGAGGCAACCCTGCTGCAACAGTAATCTGCTCTTTAATCAAATCACGCCCCGTCGTCATTTCCGTCACCGAGTGTTCTACTTGAATACGCGTATTCATTTCCATAAAATAAAAATTTCCGCTTTTATCTAATAAAAATTCTACCGTTCCAGCACTATAATAGTTGGCAGCCTTCGCTGCGAGTATGGCGGCACGTCCCATCTTTGCCCGCACCTTCTCATCCAGGGCTGGCGATGGAGCCTCTTCAAGCAGCTTTTGATGACGCCGCTGAATCGAACAATCCCGTTCACCAAGATAAACAATATGGCCCTCTCTATCCGCCATAATCTGCATTTCAACATGTCTTGTTTCTTCTAAATATTTTTCCAAGTAAACACCGGCATTACCAAAAGCAATTTCAGCTTCTTTCTGGGCTTGACGAATGGCCTTTCGTAATTCGTCCTCATCGGAAGCAACACGCATGCCTTTCCCGCCGCCACCAGCCGTTGCTTTGACAATCACGGGATAACCAATTTCCCGCGCAATAATAACTGCCTTTTCCACATCTTGAATAAGCCCCTCTGTACCAGGTACAGTAGGTACGCCAGCCTGCTTCATTGTTTCTCTTGCAACGGCTTTGGCACCCATCTTTTTAATCGCTTCGGCAGTAGGACCAATAAATGTAATTCCGCTGGCCTCGCAGATTTCAGCAAAATCGGCATTTTCAGCCAAAAATCCATAACCGGGATGAATCGCATCGGCCTGAGTAAAAACAGCGACACTCATAATCCGAGTAATATCTAAATAACTTTTATTCGAAGCTGCCGGCCCAATACAATAGGCCTCATCAGCAAGTTTGACGTGCAAAGCTTCCTTATCTGCTGCTGAATAAACTGCAACAGTTGCAATGCCCATTTCACGGCACGTTCGAATAATTCTTACAGCAATTTCTCCACGATTGGCAATAAGCACTTTTTTAAACATTGACCTTCCCCTTTGTATGTGACTCTATTGCACAAAAAACATTATTCAGGCTTTACCAAAAACAGGGGTTGTCCATATTCAACAAATTCCCCATCTTTCACAAGTATTTCCACGATTTCGCCCTGTTTTCCCGCTTCGACTTCGTTAAACAACTTCATTGATTCCAGTACACAGACAACGGTATCTTCTTGAACTTTTTGACCGACTTTCACAAAAGCAGCGGCTTCTGGTTCAGGTGCAGAATAAAATGTCCCCACAATAGGCGCAACAATTTTATAAAGCGAATCGCTGGCAGGAGATTCAATAACCTGCTTTGAAACTTGCTTTTCTATTGCTACAGGCAATACGGCGGATTCCTGAAGAATCGGTGAAGTTGGAGAAGTTACAGCAGAATTTTCCCCTTTGACAAGGACCAACTTTGTTGATTCTTGTTCAAGTTCTAAACGTTGTAGAGACGATTGATCAAAAAGTTTAATAAATTCTTTTATTTCGTCGCTGTTAAGCATTTGTTTCACTCCTCAAAATAGCTTAGGCTAGGACATCTAATATAAAACCAAAAGTCTTAGCAATCATGATTGCAGTTTTAAACTCACAGCCGCTTTTAATTGAGCAAAGGCTTTTTCTTTTGCTAGATAAAGTCTTTCTGCTTCTGCCACAGAAACTTCCTGAAATGAAAGAAGCGAACCCGGTTTACTTTGCGCTATGACAGCAACATCTACTGCTATAACTTGTGCAATCTTGGGATAACCACCTGCTGTTTGTCTGTCTGCAAGCAAAATAATTGGCTGACCATCAGGCGGTACCTGAATAGCTCCTAACGTAATGCCTTCGGATATCATTTCTACTTGATGAGCTAATTTTAAAACCGCTCCTGACAACCGGTAACCCATGCGATCAGACTGCGGCGTCACGCGAAAAGAATCTGTCAAGAGTGCATTTTTACTGGCCTCCGTAAATAAGTCAAACTGTCGGCCGCGTGTAATGCGAATGGCTCTTCCAGACGAAATAGCCGTTTGACCGCGTCCAGCACACCAATCTGTCGAAACAAAAGAAACCGCTGAATGTTGTTTCACAAAATGCTGAATCATGCGCAGAGATGTTTCTTGCGGTGCTTGAACAGAAAGAACATCGCCTTTTTGGAGGGACCGTCCATGAAATCCGCCCAAACCAGCACGGAGGTAGGTACTCTTACTCCCCATCACTTTTGGAACGTCATAACCTCCGGCAACAGCTAAATAAGCACGGCAACCCGATTGACAAGCACCAAACTTTATTATACTGCCAGCCTTTACATATACAGGCCGCCCCATCGGCAAGATCCGCCCATCAATAGTAGGTGACAAATTTCCTCCTGTCACAGCCAACAATGTATCGTCGTCAAATTTCAGCTTAGGCCCCATGAGTGTCACCTCAAGGGCTGCCTCCCCTTCATCATTGCCAACTAACAAATTGGCGAGTCTCAGTGAATAAACGTCCATGGCACCACTAACAATAATCCCTTGTTTTTGATAACCGACCCGTCCCAAGTCCTGAAGGGTCGTTAAAAGGCCAGAATGAAGAATATGAATAGTCATTGGCTTTTCTCCTTATATTCTTCAAATTTCTGCGCAGAAATGGGACGAAATTGAATCAAATCGCCCGCTTGCAGCAAACTTGGGGAATCATTATAGGGACGAAAAAGCGTTAAAGGCGTCCGACCAATGAGTTGCCACCCACCTGGCGTAGTAATAGGATACACACCGGTTTGCAAACCCGCAATACCGACTGAACCGGCTGGGATGGCAGGACGAGGCGTTATACGGCGCGGTGTGGCAATACGTTCAGACATACCGCCTAAATACGGAAAACCAGGGGCGAAACCAATCATATACACTAGACATTGATTGCTTACATGAATCTGAATGACTTCATCCACGGTAAGATGATTATGCTCGGCCACATATTCCAGATCAGGCCCAAACTCTCCGCCATAACAGACTGGAATTTCTACAACACGAGGGGATTTTAAGGCTGAGTCATCCAGTTTTCCAAGAATTTTTTCTAACAAGGAACAAACAATTTCACAGGAAAGCTTCCTTTGATCTCTCCCTGATTCTTGTTGACTGTTTTTCACTTTCACAGGATCATAAAATACCGTCACACTGGCATAAGCAGGCATGTATTCAATCATGCCTAGAAAAGGCTCTGTGTCAAGAACCTCTGTAAAAGCCATTACCTTATAATGAATCTCAGGATGAATGCCTGTACCAAATTCAACAATAACAGCTGATTCACCGCAGGGAATGAGCTGAATCAATTATAACACCCCCAGCTCTGCATCACGAATATCCGTAATAAACATATGTCCTGGCGCATGCGTAATCATCAATTCAGGCTTGACTTGCATCGCCGCAGCTTGAGGTGTAACACCGCAAGCCCAGAACACCGGGACCTCACCAGGCTTGATTGTAACAGCATCACCAAAATCCGGTTTAGCTATATCTTTAATGCCAATTTTCGCAGGATTACCGATCTGAATCGGAGCACCATGAACAGCCGGAAAACGGGAAGTAACCTGGACGGCTCGCACAACATCCTTTTCAGGAATCGGACGCATGCTGACAACAACAGGACCTTCGAAGCAGCCTGCTTTTACACAGGGAATATTGGTCTTATACATGGGAACATTGCAATTTTCCTCAATATGACGAACAGGAATACCATTATCAAGTAAGGGATATTCAAAGGTAAAACTACAACCGAGTAAAAAGGCAACCATATCCTCTTCCCAGTATTTCTTAATATCCGTTACTTCCTCCACTAATTCACCCTGCCGATAAATGCGATATTTGGGAATATCCGTTCTTAAATCCGCGCCAGGCGCAACAAGCTGGGGAATCGGTGCTCCTGGTTCTGTTACATCGAGAACAGGACAAGGCCTAGGATTGCGTTGACAAAACAGCAGAAAATCAAAAGCCAACTCTTTTTTCAGAATGGCCAAATTCGCTTGCGTAAATCCTTTGGCCATTCCTGCTGTTGGTTTTACCCATTCGTTTTTCCGTATCATGGCCCGGATTTGTGCCGGACTCATAGCTGAAACATCCTTCATCATCTATTCCTTCTCTCACTAAAACCATTAAGTATCAGTTACTACATTTTTTTCACTAAAAAGCCAAAAAGTACATTAAAAACACGTTCGCTGTTAATAGTAACAGAGCCGTGGGAATCTGAGCCTTGATGACACCATTTTTATCAGGCAAATCAAGTAGCGCTGCCGGAACAATATTATAATTGGCTGCCATGGGCGTCATTAAGGTGCCACAATAACCGGAGAACATGCCAATGGCTGCCAAGACTCCCGGATTTCCGCCATGCATTTGAACAATCAGCGGCAATCCAACACCTGCCGTCATGACAGGGAAAGCAGCAAAGGCATTCCCCATAATCATGGTAAAGAGGGCCATACCTACCGTATACGCCAAAACAACCATAAAACGATTATCAACAGGAATCGCTGAGCTTACCAGGCTGGACACAACTTGCCCAACACCTGCAGCGGCAAACAAAGCACCTAAGGTAGCGAGCATTTGTGGCAGTACGGCCGCCCAGCCAATAGCATCAATTAAACGACGGGATTCTTTGAGCGAACGAACACCGGATTCTCTCGTCAACGTCATAGCGACGATTAAGGCAATCACACAGGCAACACCTAAACTAGCCAGTGTAATATTGCCTTTATCTAGTAAGGCCAAACCACCAATGTTGACATCCTTTAGTCCAACCGTGCCAATGACTGTAATCACTGGAATAAGCAATGCCGGCCAAAATAAACGATTTCCCAATTTTTTAGCCCTAGCCAACCGCTGTTCACTGGAAACTTCATCATAAGAACCTATGCGCACACCACCGCAACCGGCAATAATGGCCATGCCTATAACGATCACCCCCATATACATATCAGGAATGACATCGCCGAAAAGAAAGGAGATAGCAAAAAGTCCCCAAAAAGTGGCTGTTAATATTCGCTTAGAATTACTCTTATCACGCAAAGCAAAGAAGGCAATAACAGCCATAAAAATTCCCGTCAGATAATAAATATAGTTTAAACTAATAATCATAGGGCACTAGCCTCCTTCTGCTCTACAGGCTGTTTCACGGAACTTTCCGTTTCCTGCTTTATTCCATACTCTTCTGCAATTTTTTTATCCAACCAAAGCAATCGAACGGTATGAATAATAAAAGCCAGAATGGCTGTGGGAATCCCCCATACTGCGATTTGCAAAGGCTCCAACGAAATGCCATTTTGCTCTAAAAAGCCCTTCATAAGCAAAACACCACCAAAAGCGATAAAAATGTCTTCGCCAAAAAACACGCCCACATTATCAACTGAAGCGGAAAATTCTTTAATCTTATTGTGTGTTTTATCAGACAGGGTTCCGTATTTATTTTCAGCTGCCGCTTCTGCCATCGGTGCAATTAAGGGGCGTACCATTTGGGCATGACCACCTAACGCCGTTAAACCAATCGCTGCTGCTGCCTCACGGATGAACAGATATAATACCAGAATACGCCCCGTTGTAGCCCCCTTAATAAGACCAATCAAATTCTGTGCTTGTTCTTTTAAACCATTTCTCTCTAACAGACCAATAACAGGTAATGTAAGAATGAAGAGGGATAAATAGCGATTTTTTACAAAGGCCTGACCGAATATGGCGAGAATTTTTTCAACAGGCACCTGACCGGCAAGCCCTGTCACAATACCAGCAACTACAACAACAAGTAGTGGATTAAACCGTAAAGCAAAACCAACAATGACAACAACAATTCCCATTAATGTTAACAGAATCCCCAACTCCCTTCAAATGCTACAAAAATAAATTCATAATTTGTTATTCTTTAACTTCTATTTTTCGAATCGCCTACGGCCTGAATAGCGATTTTGGCATAAGAAAGAGACTCACGAATTTGACGAGCAAAAACAAGCGCCTGCGATCCATCACCATGGAGACATACCGTGTCAGCCTGAATGGGAACTACTGTTCCTTGCTGCGAAAATACCGTTCCTTCTTTAACCATACGAATAACTTGCGCTACAGCTTGTTTATCATCCTTAATAAGAGCCCCTTCCTCACTGCGTGGCGTTAATAAACCATTTGTTTGATAGGAGCGATCAGCGAAAACTTCCTGGGCAGTTTTAAGACCGATTTTCTCGCCTGCCTTCACTAATTCACTGCCTGACAGACCAAATAAAATCAGTTGTCCGTCAATGTTATAAACGGCTTCGGCTATTGCCTCAGCAAGATCCGGCTTTGTTGCTGCCATATTATAAAGAGCACCATGCGGCTTTACATGCTGCATATTACCACCTGCTGCCCGCACAAATCCATACAAGGCCCCAATTTGATAGACAACCATATCATAGGCTTCTTGCGGCGAAATATTCATGTCCCGTCGACCAAAGCCAACCAAATCAGGAAAACCTGGATGAGCTCCAATACCAACACCATTTTCAAGCGCCAAAATGACTGTCTTGTGCATCACACTAGGATCTCCTGCATGAAATCCACAAGCAACATTCGCCGAAGTCACTAAACGAAGAATTTCTTCATCGACACCCAGTTTATAGGCACCAAAACTCTCACCCAAATCGCAATTCAAATCGACTTTGTACATATTCATTCCACCTTTCGCTACAATATAAAAAGGCACTGCAAACAAGGTTATCCCTTATTTGAAGCGCCTTTGCTTCCACTACACATATAATATTATTCATTATAGCATCAAAGGGTCTCCTTGTAAATTTAAAAAAATAGCTGTCATTGAATCTTTTTTACAATTTTTTACTTGTACTTTTCCTCGTAATTTATCAAAATAGTAGTAAAGCATAAAACAGCTGTTCCATCAGCTTAAGCTTTTAAGAAACTAACGGGAGGATTCACGATGACTCAAGAAACAATATCGAAAGAAACGCGCGAATTTCAAACAGAAACAAAGCAACTTCTCGACCTCATGGTTCATTCCATTTATACGAACCGGGAAATTTTCCTGCGCGAACTCATCTCCAATGCCTCAGATGCCATTGACAAGATTCATTTTGAATCTTTGACAAATCGCGACTTGCTTGAAGGTAATTCGGACTTCGAAATTATCCTCAAACCTGATGAGGCAACACATACCTTAACCATTTCCGATAACGGCATGGGCATGACACATGATGAAGTGATTGCAACCATTGGCACCATTGCCAAATCAGGAACAAAATCATTTCTGGAAAAATTAAAAGACAGGGGAAATACAACAGACAATGAACTCATTGGTCAATTTGGCGTAGGCTTTTACTCGGCCTTTATGGTAGCTAAAAAAGTAACGCTTCTCACACGTGCACCAGGTCAGACAAAGGGTGTTAAATGGGAATCGACTGGCGATGGAACGTATACCATTGAGGAATGTGATAAGGAAAGTCGGGGTACGACGATTATTTTGACTCTCAATGATGAAACAGACCAGAATGATCACCCTGATGAAAACTTCCTCAATCGCTATACCCTGGAAAGTCTCGTCAAAAAATACTCCGATTATATTCGTTATCCCATCAAAATGGATTTTATTAAGGAAGAAAAGCCGCGTGACGCTGAAGGAAAAGAGATTGAAGATGCACCTGTAACAAAGACCGTTGAAGTACGTACCCTAAACTCCATGACACCACTCTGGACACGTAATAAAAGTGAAATTAAGCCTGAAGAATATCATCAGTTCTATAAAAATCTCTTTCAAGACTGGGAAGACCCCCTCGAGATCATTCACTCCAAAGTAGAAGGGGCTGTAGAATATACAACTGTTCTATTTATTCCTTCTCATGCCCCCTTTGATTTATATACCAAGGAATCAGAATCGAAAATCATGCTGTACTCCAAACATGTTTTTGTCATGGATCATTGCAAGGATCTGCTACCTGAATATTTACGTTTTATGCGCGGTCTCGTCGATTCTCCAGACTTCTCACTCAACATTTCCCGTGAGATTCTCCAGCACAGTAAACAATTAAAATTAGTAGGAAAAAATCTTGAAAAAAGCATCTTAAAAACATTAGAACGACTGTTAACAAATGATCGTCCTAAGTATGAAAAGTTCTGGAAAGAATTTGGTACAGCCATTAAAGGCGGTGTTTACACTGATTTTCAAAACCGTGAGAAATTGCAAGATCTACTGCTATTCCCTTCTTCTCATGGTACAGATGAACTGACAACATTAGCTGATTATACAAAACGGATGCCCGAAAATCAAAAAGTCATCTACTATGCTACAGGCAAAGACTATGCTTCTGTCGAACGCCTGCCGCAAATGGAACTTCTGCATGACAAAGGCATTGAAGTCATCTACCTGTTTGAGCGCGTCGACGAATTCGCTATTGAGGCGCTCAAAGAATATAAGGGAAAAGCCTTCCATTCTGTCAGCCGCGGCGATCTAAACCTTGATGACAAAGATGCTACAGAATCAAAAAAGGAAGCTGAAGAAATATTAAAAGATAATGAATCCTTAATTAAAGCCATTACAGACCAATTAAAAGATAAAATTTCTTCCGTTAAGATTAGTAACCGTCTAAAATCCAGCGCTGTTTGCCTTGTTAGTGATGATCAAGGCATTAGTCTTTCCATGGAACACATTCTTTCCGAAATGAATCAAACCATGCTTAAAGCTAATCGCATTCTAGAATTAAATCCGAATCACGAAGTCTTCACCAAATTAAAGACGTTACATGAAACAGCAAGTGATTCTCAAACTTTTAAAGACTATTGTGATCTTCTCTATGATCAGGCCTTGTTAATTGAAGGGCTTCCTCCTGAAGATCCCATTAGTTTCGCTAACAAAATTGCCAGCTTAATGGCCCAAACTAAGTAAAAAAAACGTCAATTATGCCCATAAAAAATGTGCGTATCACTTTTCAGTGATACGCACATTTCTATTTTCACAACACGCTATTTGTTTATAACATGCTATTTAAAAAGGCCTGCGTACGCGATTGCTGGGGATTTGTAAATATCTCTTCCGGCGTGCCTTCTTCAATAATATCGCCATCAGCCATAAAAATAACCCGATTGGCTACCTCACGGGCAAAAGCCATTTCATGGGTAACAACAATCATGGTCATATGTTCCTGCGCCAATTTGCGCATGGCTTTGAGTACTTCTCCCGTTAATTCTGGATCTAAAGCCGATGTTGGCTCATCAAACAGCATAATATCAGGCTGCATCGCCAAGGCTCTGGCAATAGCCACTCGCTGTTTTTGGCCGCCTGACAATTGTGATGGATAGTTTGCTTTTTTCTCAAGCAACCCAACCTTGCGAAGTAATTCCTCAGCCTCAGGAAAAATAGCTTCTCGCTTCATTCCTTTCACAATCATGGGAGCTTCAATCACATTATCAATCACGGTCATATGAGGAAAAAGATTAAACTGCTGAAAAACCATCCCCATTTTATTGCAAATTCTGCGGGCCTGCTTATCCGGCACATACTGACACTGTCCAGCAGCATTTTCGGTAACAAGTACTTCACCCTCGATTTCAACCGTCCCATGATCGATGGTCTCTAATCTGTTTAAACAGCGCAGCAAGGTACTCTTTCCTGAACCAGAAGGACCGATAATGGCGACAACTTCACCTTGAGCCACTTCCATGTTAATCCCTTTTAGCACTTCAATATTATTAAAACTTTTGAAAATATTTTTTATTTGTATCATCTTCATCAAAATTCACTCCTACTCATCATAGGCGGCATAGCGCTGCTCCAGTTTTTTGAAAATCCAAGTAAGCACGAGTGTCATAGCCAAATAAAATATACCAGCAATAAAAAAGGGAGTCATATCAAATTCACGCTGCACAATCGTTCGAGCTGTTCTAAGTAAATCATTCATAGCAAGTATATAAATGAGCGACGTGTCTTTCACGAGGGTAATGGTCTCATTGCTTATAGGCGGCAAGACGCGCTTAATCATCTGAGGAATAATAATCCTTCGCATGATCTGCAAATAATTCATTCCTAAAGCCCGACCGGCCTCATATTGACCTCGTTCAATCGACTGAATGCCAGCGCGGAAAATTTCAGCAAAATAAGCGGCATAGTTAAACACGAAGGCAAGCAGGGCTGCTGGAAAATCAGGCAATCGAATGCCTACATAGGGAATGAGAGGTAATGCATAATAAACAAAAAGCAATTGAAGCATAAGGGGAGTTCCACGCATAAGCCAAATATATACTTCAACTAAAAAACTTAAGGGCTTATATTTCGATATACGAACTAATGCTAACACCAAACCGAATGGCAATGAAAGCACTAATGTAATAAAAAACATTTGCAGTGTCACACTAGCCCCATCAAGCATGGGGCCAACCATAGTTAGAATTTTCTCCATAAATATCTCCTCGTCAATTTGCCTTCAAACACAGCTTTCATTATAACATAGCTGCGAGACAAATGAGAAGGCCAATGGCAAAACACCATTAGCCTCCTTTAACTACTTTACTTAATAATTAAATCAGCACCAAACCATTTTTGTGATATTTTAGCAGAAGTTCCGTCTTTCTTCATTTCATCCAATACCTTCTGTACTTTATCACGCAATTGTTGATCATCTTTGCGGAACCCAATACCAAGGACGCCAACTTCACCAATGACTTTATCTAACACAATGTATTTATCAGGATTCTTCGACATAAAATACTTTCCAAATGTTTCATCTGTAATGACTGCATCAACACGACCTGTTTGAAGATCCATAAAGGCTTCAATACAATCGGAGTATTTCCTTACTTCTTTAAACGAAGCCTTCATCTCCTTGTTCGCTTCAATGATTTCATCGGCTGTACTGGTATTTTGAATACCCACTACTTTTCCTTTTAAATCATCCAGGCCCTTGGCAGTAGAATCTTTTGGAAGAAAAATAAGTTGTTTAGCATTCATATAGGGCTCACTAAACAACATATTTTTTTTGCGGTCTTCCGTGATATTCATGCCGTTCCACAAAGCATCTACGCGTTTACCATTTAATTCAGCCTCTTTACTGCTCCAATCAATGGGCTTAAACTCTACTTCAATGCCTAATCTCTTAGCAGCTTCTTTCGCCATATCTATATCAAAACCAACAATATTATTTTGTTCATCGCGAAAGCCCATAGGAGGAAAATTATCATCCAAGCCAACAACAATTTTTTTCTGTTCTGGTGCCTTCGTAGCCGTACTGCCACACCCCGCCAATACCAGACCAGAAATCATACAAACAACTAAAAATGCAATTATTTTTTTCATCTTAAATCCTCCGCTCAACTAGATTTTCAACTTATAAACTGTATTATACTTTATCTCATTAAAATAAGAAAGAATTAAATCGGTGCAATTATAAAACTTTAAAGCATTTTCCTTTCAATAGCTCCTTCAACCTCACTATTTTACTTGATTTCATCTATCCCGCATTTTCAGGCTGGCTACTGAATACGCGTGCTCATATATTCGATAAAGCTTTGCGAAGCCTTTGATAAATAACGATCTTTTTTCCATGTTAATCCAATTTCAACAAACAGGTGACTCTCAAGGGGAATACAATGAATACGCTGATCCGAAGCCGCAATAACATCGAGTAAAAAAGATATACCAACGCCTGTGGCAATTAATCCCTTAATCGTATCAATCTGACTGGATGACAATATGATATTCGGATCAAAACCATATTTTTTACATTCATGCAAAATAATCCGTCTATGATAAGTATCCTCTTTCAACAAAATAAACGGCTCATGCTGTAACGCATCAAAATTGACACTTGTTTGCTCCGCCAGCGGATGTAACGGTGAAAAACAAACAACGATCTCACTTTTAGCAATGCGTTTTGCGTTTAATGTCGATGACAAATCCGATGTGATAACAATACCTAAATCCAGTTGATCTTGTTCTAGCATATTGCGAATAGCTAAAGACCCTTCTTCAATCACCATTAATTCAAGCGCAGGATAAACCTGCTTAAAACCGGCAAAAATATGAGGAAACAAATAAGAACCAATCATCGGCGGAACACCCAATTTAATGGTACCTTTTTTTAATTCTCGATACTCATTCATTTCCAGAATTACGTCTTGCGCCCGATTCAATATATCCTCCGCCCGCTCAAGAAAAATTCGGCCTTCTGCAGTCAGAGTAAATTGTTTGTGACTGCGCTCAAAAAATTGCACGCCCACTTCTTCTTCCAATTTTTGAATGGCCACAGAAATAGCCGGCTGTGCCACATGAAGATACTCTGCAGCTCGTGTCATATTATTTAGACGGCAAACCATTCTAAAATATTCTAACTGTCTTAAATCCATCGGGCCAGCTCCTCTACCATAGATTGCATTTATTATAACATAAACAGCCGTTATTTCACTTTTCTGTGCAATAAGACTAAACTGTAAATAAATCATTTCTTCAGCAAAAGGCTGAACGAATTTATTTTACCGAAAGAAGGGCTCATTCATGGATATTTATGAAAAATCATTGGCTTTACACAAACAACTCCGAGGAAAAATTGCCATAACGAGTAAAATGTCTGTCACAAATAAAAACGATTTAGCCTTAGCCTACAGTCCCGGCGTTGCAGAACCTTGCCGCCAGATTGCTAAAAACGAAGAAGACGTTTACGACTATACAGCAAAGGGAAATATGGTCGCTGTTGTCTCGGATGGCTCAGCCGTACTCGGACTAGGGAATATTGGTCCGAAAGCAGCAATTCCGGTTATGGAAGGAAAAGCTATTTTATTTAAAAATCTCGCCAATGTCGATGCTGTTCCCATCTGCCTGGATACACAAGATACGGAAGAAATCATTAAAACTGTAAAATATCTAGCCCCAACCTTTGGTGCTATTAATCTTGAGGATATTGCTGCACCGCGGTGCTTCGAAATTGAACGGCGCCTTAAAGAAGAACTTGATATCCCTGTTTTTCATGATGACCAACATGGTACGGCCATTTGTGTATTGGCTGGTCTCATTAACGCCCATAAAGTTGTCAACAAGGACTTAACAGAAAGCCAGATTGTCATTAATGGCGCCGGTGCTGCAGGCATTGCCATCGGCAAACTGCTGCTAGCTTATGGTGCCAAACAAATTGTCATGGTAGATAAAGAAGGCATTATTAATCACAATAATCCTCAAACCTTACTTAATGACGGTCACAGAGAAATAGCCAAGGTAACGAACCCCGAACAAAAGACAGGTAATCTGAGAGCTGCATTAATCGGTGCCGATGTATTTGTCGGTGTATCCAGACCGGGCCTCGTGACGAAAGAAATGGTTACTACTATGAATAAAGATGCCATTTTATTTGCCATGGCCAATCCTGAACCAGAGATATTTCCTGATGAAGCCAAACAAGGCGGTGCTGCAGTCGTTGGAACAGGCCGCTCTGATTTTCCAAATATGATTAACAATGTCGTGGCTTTTCCTGGAATGTTAAAAGGAGCCCTCGCTGTCAGAGCCAGTGACATCAATCAAAATATGTATTTAGCTGCTGCTATTGCCATCGCTAACAGTGTCAGTGCGAGTGAACTCACCGCTGATTATGTATTTCCAGAACCTCTTAATCCCAAAACAGCCTGTATCGTAGCTAAGGCAGTGGCTCAAGCGGCAAAACATTCCGGCGTAGCAAGAATCTAACAAGCGAAAAAATCCGCTAACGCGGTCTTTAATGCAACCCAGCAGGTACAGAAATCGTATTCTATAAGCGGAAGTCAAGTAGAACGGTGGAGCGCCCGCAATACGATTCCTGTGCCGTTTCAACTTATACTTTCTATATGCAAAAAAATGAAGCGTATCCTACCTACGCTTCATTTTTTGTCTATTCTCTTAATTAGAAATGATTCATAATAAGCCAAAATCACGCTGAAGCTACAGAGATATGCACTTCAATGGGAATTTCATCCACAATGACTTCAACAATAATCTGCTTTATATTTCCTGATGTACTTGCATGACTATCCCCCACAACCAGTGTGGGCGTCGAAATATCAATAATCGTGCCCTTCTGTTCAAATAATATGGCTGCATTCGCTGCAAGCATATTACCCAATTCCGAAATAGCTGATTCAGCCATCTCATCAAAAGAAACTACAGGCATACCCATCATCATTTTACTGGCAATTTTTTTAGCTGATTCCTCTGTCATATTATAAGCAATAGTCCCACGAATAGCATGCGTAATACCCACAACAGCCATGACACCCAAACTGGTAATTTTATTATCATCACTTACACTAAGTTGTCCACGCTTAATATTTTGAAAACCGATTTGCGGCATAACTGCGACAATTGCATCAATAAATGGTATAACCTGCCCTGCATCCATTATATCCCCGCCTTTTTAAAGCCCACACTAAGCCGGACTTTGCCATAAGGAGTCGTAATATCCCATGCATAAACATCAACATGAGGACTAGCTATTGAAAACTGATTACCCGAAAAAATGGCTGGCGGAGACACACGCAAACAAGCTCCGCGAAATTCTTTGTTTAACCGTGATGAAGCATTTCCTGCGACAATATTGGCAAATTCAGCAATAACATCATAGATTTGCTCTGTACTTTCAGGTTCTTGTTTAAGCAAGCGGGTAGCAAGATCTTTTGCTGTAGAAGGGGATAAATCAAAACTCATTCGTCCACTGAATTTTCCAGTAATACCCACAAGAGCCACTACGCCACTTGCGGGCAGCCGGGGTCCATGCATAATGGGTTCAAAATCAATATCTTTTACAAAACGCTGCATGAAAAGAATACAAGAAGCAATAAAATCTTCAGGATAGTGATTTCTAAAAACATCATCCTCTACGTTTCTTTTATGGATGCTCCGCAAAGTAGCCATCAGTTCTGGAGACTCAAAAGGCTTTTGAAGAAAAGCCGTAGCTCCATTCTTCTTGCCTAATTCCATAAGATCATCATCTTTCATACTCGATATGACCACTACTTTAGCTTCTGGTTCCTCTGCAACAATCCGTTTAGTGACTTCCAATCCGTCCATTTCCGGCATAACAATGTCCATTGTAATAACATCAGGCCGATAAGTTCGATAACTTTCAAGAGCCGATTGAAAATCATTTGCAAAACCTACGACATCAAACTGCAGTGGATCTAACGAATCAGCAATAAGCTGACAACTAAACGGAGAATCATCTACAATAAGCACACGAATTTTTTCACTCTTCATCTCTTCCATATACTATCCTCTTTTCTCCATAAGGATATTTTACTCGTCCGACTGATCAAGTAGAAACGAACCATAAAATCCTTTTATACATAATAATTCACGTTTATAGTTATTTCCCCATATTTATCAATTTTCCTGCCTTTATAGCCTTTTATCGGTCGCGATTTACCGATTTTTCTAAAATAAACGCCCACTTTCTAATAGCTCACGTACTTTCCCCTCTGGAACAGGCCTGCTAAAGAGATATCCCTGAACAGCTTCACAATAATACCGTCTTAATATTTCCAATTGTTCTTCTGTTTCAACACCTTCTGCAACCGTCTTAATATCCAGCAAATGAGCTAATTCAATAATCACTTCCGTCAATGTTTTGCCCACTTGCTCCCTCTTTAGATTATCAACAAATGATTTATCAATTTTAACAACGTCAATAGGCAAGTCTTGCAGATATTTTAAAGAAGAATAACCCGTACCAAAGTCATCCAGATAAATCGTAATTCCAAGCTTCCTAAGCGCCTCAAGCTTATGAACATTCAAATCAAGCGATTCCATAAGAATACTTTCCGTAATTTCAAAACCAATATAACGGGCATTAACGCCTGTTTCAGCTAAAATAGTCTGCACTGATTCAACAAAATCATTTTCAAGCAATTGGACAACTGAAATATTCACTGTAACCGTAAGCTCTCCATAGCCTTCATCATACAATTTTTTAATAAACAGACAAGCCTGCCTAAGAATAAATTGCCCCATGGGAATAATAAACCCTGATTTTTCAGCAAAACCAATAAACTCCAGCGGCATCATCCAGCCGTATTCTTTACTATGCCAACGAACGAGAGCTTCAAATCCGCTAATACTATGGCTAGACAAACAGATCTGAGGCTGATACCAAAGTTCTAACTCACCTTTTGACAATGCTTCCCGCAAATGTCTCTCCATATGAGCCTGCTTTTGCACATGTTCGGCCAGTTTTTCATCAAAAAAAGCATATTGATTCTTTCCATTACTCTTTGCTTTATACATGGCTAGATCAGCATTTTGAAGCAATGTATCGGCTGTTACCCCATCAGAAGGAAAAAAGGTAATGCCAATACTACAGGTTACATGCGTTTTTTTCTCCTCTATAATAACTGACGTGCTAAAAAAATCTTTCAATGTTTTAACATAATCACAAACTTCTCGTTGCGTTTGAAGTTGTTTAAAAAGAACGACAAATTCATCGCCACCCATACGAGCGATAAATTGTGACGTACCGCATAAATTGCGCAACTGTTTAGCAATTTCAATTAGGAGTGCGTCACCATAAGAATGACCTAGTGTATCATTGACGACTTTAAAATTATCCACATCAATAAAGAGTAGCGCTCCCCCTTCACTCTGATCGCTGCCTCCAGCCAAAATAGTTTGTAATTGTTCATGTAATGCCGTTCGATTAGCCAATCCAGTCAAGGAATCATAATAAGCTAAATAGTGAATAGATGCTTCACTGGCCTTCCGCAGCGTAATATCGGTCAATGATCCCGCCATCCGGGTGGGATGCCCCTTGCCATTAATAAATGCTTTCCCGCGAATGAGTATCCATTTCAATTCTTTTGATACATTCAATCGATACTCACAAGCATAATAAGCACTTTTTCCGCTAAGATGATCACGTAATGCATCTATCATCTTCTTTTGATCTTCAGGTAATACTATTTTTCGCAAAAAGTCCCTACTACTACAAATTTTTTCCATTTTCCTGGCCAAAATAGTGTCACATCGATCAGACAAATACAATTTATCTGTTATAATATCCCAATCCCATAAACCATCATTCGCCCCATCAAAAGAAAGCTGGTACCGTTCCTGGCTCTTTTGAAGAGCACACTGAGTGGCTGAAAGTTCTTGATACTGCTTGTGAAGTGTATCCTCTGACGCATATACTTCCTCATAAAGAGCCGTTAATTCTTCATTACTCTTTTTCAGAACGTTTTCCGCCGACTTACGTTGTTTAATATTTCTCATTAATAGCAGAATATAGACAATCATCATGAAAAAAGCACTGATAGTCATCCAAATCCCCTGCCAGTACTCATCATAAAAAGACCAGGGATGATTAATAACCTGACTATCAGCAGGAACCTTATCAAGAGAAATTCCATAACGTTTGAGTGCTTGATAATCCAGCATAATGACATTCCTCGGAATATTGATTGGCGCAACAGCGGAAGCCTTTTCTCCCGCTAAAATTTTTAAACCTAACTGTCCAGCTTGAATGCCTTGGCTTTTTCCGCTCAACACACTGCCGCCAACAGTGCCCGACCCCATTTCAAAATCATACAAAACATAGACAGGGACACGACTGTTGCTACTAAACATTTTGACATAACGTTCAGGCTCCATCGTTGTTTCTTCGGCATCACGACTGTAAGAAGCCATCAAGACGGCACTATTATCAGGAAGTTGTTGGAGTTCATGATTAATGGTATCATTATTCTTCCCATAAAAATATTTTATCGAAAGATCCGGGTTGGCGTCGCAAATATCTTTTTCAATCAAACGACTCGATTCTAAGCCGCTTTCTGTATCATCACCTAATAAATAAATCGTTTTGAGTTTGGGGTTAAAAGTCCTCATCATCTGTAAAGTACCTAATGTATCCATTTTTTCATAAACGCCTGTAACATTGGATTCACCTGCTATAAGAGCTAAGGCAGCTGTACCATATACGCCCGAAAAAACGACAGGTACATTTTGAAAAAGTTCGCGACGATGTTCCATCACAAATTTTAAAGCCGCGTCATCTGTTGTATAAATCAAATCCAACTTCTTGGTTCCATATTTGATTTGAAGTAATTCCTGCTGTTCAAACAAATTTTCCTCATTAGGATGATTTTTCCAATCAAGATATTCGATAAAATAGGTCGCATCAATATTCGTTTGCTTGAATGTCTGAATAAACCCCATTGTTTGATCATCTGTCCATGAAAAATCGCGACTATAAGAATTAAGTATTAAAATATTTGGATTTTCATTCGCATGAGTTTTTGAAACATTCGCAAATGCACAGAACAAAACAAAGCTAACGTATAAAACAAGCCTCCCTTTTCCAGTCAGCAACTATGCTCCCTACCTACTTGACCTAATTAACGAATATTCGCTATGGTCATTTTATAAATTTGCCAATTTTTTTATTAACCCTGCTAAAAGGGACTTCAGAAATATTATTTAAAAAGAACAGAACTTTGTATAAAGCAGGCAAAGTTCTGTTCTCTTTATATATAGTTACTGCCAATTTTCAATAAATCGTAAGGCTGGTTTATAACCTAAAACTTTTTGACGATAATTCATTGCCGCTACTTCAACTATAGCTGCTAAATTCCGGCCAGGGCGGACAGGAATGGTAAGATAAGGCAAGGAAACTCCCAAAACAATTGTTTCCTCTTCATCAATACCTAAACGGTCATAATATTTTCCCTGTTGCCATTCTTCTAATTGAATGACAAGATCAATACTACCTGACATGCGAATTGCTCCTGTACCAAAAAGCATTTTCACATCTAAAATACCGAGTCCTCTAATTTCTATTAAATAACGGATTCTGTCCGGTGCGGTACCAATAAGTGTATTTGCACCACGTCGCGTAATATCTACTGCGTCATCAGCAATGAGTCGATGGCCTCGATGAATCAATTCCAGTGCTGTCTCACTTTTCCCCACACCACTCTCGCCAGTAATTAAAACACCCACGCCATGTACATCAAGGAAAACACCATGTATACGACTGCTAGGCGCCAAACGGTAATCAAGATAGTCTGTCAGCATGCCAATAAACTGCGTTGTTGGCAAGTCTGTGTTCAGTAAGGGGACCTGCCCATTTTGAGCCAAATCACTCCAACTGTCAGGAAGGACGAGCTTTCGTGTAATGACAAGACAGGGAAAATCCATGTCAATAAAAGCACCAAAACGTTTCAGTGCCGTGTCAGCATCAAGAGAATGTAAAAAAGAGAGTTCTGTCATACCAATAACTTGAATTCTCTGGCGATCAAAATGTTCCAGATAGCCTGCTAAGGCTAAGCCGGGTCGATTGATATCCGTAACAGTAATTTCACGATTCAAATACTCCTTGCCACATTGAATATCCAAGTGACAAGATGCAAGAATGTCTTTTACAATCACACGACATCAGCTCCCGGTAAAATTTTTAGGTAATCCTCTATCTTATTTATTTCACTAAGGCCTTCGCTTTCGCAATAATATTCTCCACCGTAAAACCATATTCCTGCATTACCTTTTCACCGCGTCCTGAAGCACCAAAGCGGTCAATGGCAAGTACATCACCCTCATCACCTATGTAGCGTTCCCAACCAAGAGAAGCTCCCATTTCAATGGCCAACCGCGCTTTCACTTGTGGCAAAAGTATGGATTTCTTATATTCCGCTGACTGTTCTTCAAATAAATTCCAAGATGGGAAACTAACAACAGTAGTAGCAATATGTTCTGCTTCTAATTGTTGTTGTGCCTCAATGGCAATTGCCACTTCGGAACCGCTGGCAAGTAATAAAACTTTAGGCTCAGTTGCTGAAGTTTTGGAAACAACATAAGCGCCACGCGCCACACCTTCTAATGCTAAGTCCGGCGTCGATTCTAAAGTCGGCAAATTCTGACGGGACAAGATAAGGGCTGTTGGTTTATCTTTCGATTCCATAGCAACCTTCCAGGCTGCCGCTGTTTCATTACCGTCAGCAGGCCGAATAAGATTGATATTCG
Organism: Pelorhabdus rhamnosifermentans; assembly: GCF_018835585.1. Classification (NCBI taxonomy): domain Bacteria; kingdom Bacillati; phylum Bacillota; class Negativicutes; order Selenomonadales; family Sporomusaceae; genus Pelorhabdus; species Pelorhabdus rhamnosifermentans. The sequence goes on along the minus strand of NZ_JAHGVE010000003.1, from coordinate 12,062 downwards.
GCAGCGGTCTAAGTGATGCCAACTGCTCTACAGGTTCATGTGTCGGACCATCTTCACCTACAGCAATACTGTCATGTGTAAACACATAGGTTACAGGTAATTTCATTAAAGCAGCTAAACGGATGGCAGGTCTTAGATAATCGCAGAACACAAAAAAGGTTCCGCCAAATACCTTGACTCCACCATGCAAAGCCATGCCGTTTAGTTCAGCTCCCATGGCAAATTCACGAACGCCAAACCAAATATTACGACCGCTATAATCATCAGCCATAAAGTTACCGCCTGTTTTCATCATGGTTTTTGTTGAACTAGAAAGATCGGCTGAACCACCAAATAGTGTTGGCACTACACCTGCTATAGCATTAATTACTTCACCAGATGCAGAACGAGTGGCAACTTTTTTACCTGTTTCATAAATAGGCAGATTATTTTCCCAGTTTTCTGGTAAGTTTCCCGATATAGCCTGAGTTAAAGCCTCACCTAATTCTGGATACTGCTGTATATAGCGCTTAAATAAGGCGTTCCAATCATTTTCGGCCTTCTGACCGCGTTCTTTTACATTGTGTTTAAACTGGGTATAAACTTCATCAGGAACGTAGAATTCCTCATGAGACCACTGATAAAACTGCTTAGTTAATTTGGCTTCTTCCTTGCCTAGGGGCGACCCATGGGATACAGAAGAACCTGATTTATTGGGAGAACCATAACCAATCGTCGTTTTAACCTCAATAAGGGTTGGACGATGAATATCGGCTTTCGCAAGGTTAAGCGCGGCATCAATCGCAACAAGGTCATTCCCGTCTTCGACGCGAAGCACTTGCCAACCATAAGCTTCGAAGCGCTGCTGAACATTTTCAGAAAAAGATTGATCCAAATTGCCGTCAAGCGAAATATTATTGGAATCATAAAGAACAATGAGCTTGCCAAGCTTTAAATGCCCCGCATAAGAAGCCGCTTCTGCTGAAACTCCCTCCATCAAGTCACCATCGCCACACATTCCATAGGTATAATGATGAATGATTTCAATATCGCCTTTATTAAACTGAGCAGCAAGATGTCGTTCAGCCATTGCCATGCCCACTGCCATAGCAATTCCCTGTCCAAGCGGACCTGTCGTTGCTTCTACACCTTGAGTATGGCCATACTCTGGATGTCCGGGCGTCTTACTCTGCCACTGCCGAAATTGCTTCAAATCATCGAGAGACAAATCATACCCTGCTAAATGAAGCAAACTATAAAGAAGCATTGATCCATGTCCACCTGACAAAACAAAACGATCTCGATTAAACCATTTTGGATTTTCAGGATTTTGGTTTAAGTGCTTCGTCCATAATTGGTAAGCCATAGAAGCTGCCCCCATAGGCATACCGGGATGGCCAGAATTGGCTTTTTCAATTGCGTCTATGGACAAAATGCGAATGGTGTTTACAGCAAGTTGATCAATTTCATTTACGTTCATCTATGAACCCCCTAATGTTGTTATTCTTTATTATCTACATTTATTCCAAATAAACCCGACATTTTCCTGCCGAAAAAAAAATCCAGCTAAGAAAAAAACTGGACTTCTTCGCTGAATGAGTTACTCACTTATTTTTAACTTTTTCCCAATCAGCAAGAAAACGCTTAATCCCCGCATCAGTCAAAGGATGGTGCAGCATTTGCTCAATCACTGCATAAGGCAAAGTAGCAATATGAGCACCCGCAAGTGCTACTAATGTAGCTTGCCGAACAGTACGAATACTTGCAGCGATAATTTCCGTTTTAAAGCCAAAATGATTAAATATCGTGGCAATCTCTGTTACCACCTTCATCCCGTCTTCATTAATATCTTCCAGTCTTCCGACAAAAGGACTGACATAACTAGCCCCCGCCGAAGCAGCCAGTAATGCCTGATTAGCTGAAAAAATGAGTGTCACATTCGTCTTAATGCCTTTAGCATTGAGCAGCTTAACAGCTTTTAAACCTTCCGCTGTCATAGGAATCTTAATAACAATATTCGGATGAATAGCCGCTAAAGGCAAAGCTTCTTCTACCATTTTATCCGCTTCTAAACTAATGACTTCGGCACTAATCGGCCCATCCACAATAGACGTAATTTCTTTAACTACTTCCTGAAAATTACGTCCCTCTTTGGCAATAAGCGAAGGATTTGTCGTAACACCACGAATCACCCCTAAATCATTGGCCTTTCTGATATCGTCAACATTGGCAGTATCAATAAAAATTTTCATAACAATCCCCTCCATCTGATTTTATTGAACAGATAGTAGTTCTCGTTTGTACCGATTGATCCCTGCAAGTATTGCTTAGCGATCGATAATTGGGTGTTTATTAATAAAATGAGCCAGTTCTTCTTGCGTTGGGTAACCTTCAATATCACCAATAACTGTCACAGCTAATGCCCCCACAGCATTGGCTAATCTTCCAGAATCAACATCGCCTAACCCTCGCAATTGTCCCACGAGAAATCCAGCGACAAAACCATCACCCGCGCCAATCGTGTCCACACATCGCACAGAAAACGGGGGCACATCTTGGATACCTTGTTGGGAAAAAATCCGGCAACCCTGGTCGCCATTTTTGATAATGATTTTTTTTACACCCTTATTCAAAAGATCCTGAACGACTTGTTCGACCGATTGATCAGGATACATCTGCTGCAATTCTTTGGCTCCCGGCAAAAAGATGTCACTCTGCTCAGCTAGTTTGTGCAATATAGGTCTCGCTTCTTCCAAAGACCAAAGTTTCAACCGAATATTGGGGTCAAAAGAGACCGTAACGCCCGCTGCCTTGGCCATAGCAATAGCAGCAAATACCGTTTCACGACAACTATCGCTGAGTGCCGGAGTAATGCCTGTCACATGCAAAATTTTAGCATTTTTAATATAGTCTTCATCTAAATCGCAGGGATTCATTTTGCTAGCTGCCGATAGACGCCGATAGGCATAATTTCGTGAATTTTCCCCTTCCCTTAGTTCTTTAAAATTCACTCCAGTTGGCGCTGTCTCATCATATAAGGCTTTGGAAACATCGACGCCCTCTCCCCGCAGGAAATTATAAACAAAGGCACCAAATTCATCTTTGCCCAATCTACTGATCCATCCAGTAGTATGACCTAAGCGACTTGCTGCAATCGCAACATTCGACTCAGCTCCCCCAACGACTTTAAAAAAAGATTGTACATAACGTAAAGGGCCGGATTGACTTGGCACAAAAACAGTAAAAGTTTCTCCTAAAGTAACAATATCAGGCATAGTGTCATTCCTCTCTGGCAAAAAGCTGTGCTACGAAAAATAGCTATTGCAGCCGCACCTAAATAGCTACTAGCGGCTGCAACTTTTTATTTTCCCTTACGTGCCGCCTGAACAGCTGCAAGAAGCTCCTTTGCTGCTTGCGTAACTTTTTCATAATCATCTTGTTTCGCATGCTTTGTAATATAACTGCCTGCCGCTAAAGCTACACAGCCGGCATTAAGCCATTCCGAAGCAGTCTCTGGATTTACTTTCCCCGCTGGGACATAAGGAATCTGCGGTAAAGGTGCTTTTAATGTTTTTACATATTGTGGTCCCAAAATTTCCGCCGGAAACAGCTTAATAAAATCAGCACCGACTTCCAAGGCTTCAAGGGCTTCCTTAGCTGTTGTTGTGCCAACAACGGAAATAGCCTGATAACGATTACACATCCGAACCATACCGGCATCAAAATTAGGGCTCACTAAAAACTCAGCCCCCGCTAACATGGCACTACGGGCCGTTTCAGCATCTAAAACCGTTCCTGCACCAATCAGCACTTCACCATGTTGGTAAGTTTCAGTCAGTGATTCAATCACTTTTAAAACATGTGGCACAGCCATGGTAATTTCAATAGCGCGTATTCCGCCCTCAACACACGCAATAGCTGTTTTTCTGGCTCTTTCCGCATCATCTGTACGAATAATAACAAATAGACCCGAATCAACAATTTTTTTCATATTATCAAATTTTTTCCACATTATAATCTCTCCCTTGTCTTTACGTTTGCCAGATTAATTTTACTCGCTAATCGGTTTTTGCAAGAAAACGCCATAACTAATTGCCGAAATAATTAAGAATAATGCGCCAACTAAAAAAGCATACTCAAAAGACCCTGTAGCTTGAACAATAGCACCCGTAATGATTGGTGCACAAGCAGCACCAATAAAGCCGCCAAAATTTTGTATTGCTCCAAGCGATGCTACCATATTTTTGGGTGCTACGTCCGTAGCAAGCGTCCACATAACGCCTGTCGGAACGGAAGCGGCAAAATATCCCAAAGATAATAAGGCAATACAAGTATGAATATCAGATACATAAGGAACAGGAATAACCGCAACCGCTGCTACGCAAGCCCCACAAACAAGCGGAATTTTACGGGCCTTAATAGGAGCATAGCCCTTATTCTTAATGAAATAATCAGAAATAATGCCTCCCAGTGGAACACCAATGATCCCCACTAAAAATGGTATCGAAGCAATCCAGCCTGTTTTTAAAATACTCAGCCCACGGCCCGTTACTAAATAACCGGGTAACCACGTTAAATAAACCCACATGGTGTAAATTAAACCAAAGTTGCCAATAATCATATACCAAGTTGACTTATACTTAAATAAGTCAACCCAACCAACTTTCGCTTCATCTCCTGTCACTTGACTATTCTGTATATCTGACTCAGCTTTTACAACAACGTCACTGCTCGTTTCCGGATCATGATAGGATATCAGCCATAAAGCCAAAACAATCAGCCCAGCGACACCAATAATAATAAACATAACCTTCCATGAATAGGCCAGCATCAAAGCCGTGAGTAGTGGCGGCGCAATACCGTTAGATATTTGCGAACCTGTATTAATTACAGCTATCGGCGTCCCACGATCTTCTTTGGTAAACCATTTGTCTATCGCCTTAACCCCAGCAGGGAAGAAGGGCGACTCTGAAATACCTAACAACATTCTCAGTGAATAGAAAAAAGAATAGCTCGTACTGAAGGCTGTGGCAATGGTAATAGCTGACCATAATCCACAGGCCCAGCCAAACATTTTTTTGGGTCCAAATTTATCAACAAGCCAACCGGCTGGCAAATTAGCTAAAGCATAAGGCCAAAGAAATGCCGACATTAACAATCCCATTTGCAAGGGATTTAACCCATACTCTTTAGCAATTAAGGGATTAGCTACACTAAGATTCGACCTGTCCAGATAATTTACAACAGCTCCAAGCAATATCAAACTAACAAACCACCATCTTTTGTTAGTTTTAGGTGCTGTAGATATTACTTTAGAATTATTTTTCATTAATATAAATCAACTCCTTGGAATTTTTGTTCCCATACTCTCTGATTACGGCCTTGTGGACTCTCTATAAATAATATCGAGATCAAAGTTCTTCTGTTTTTCAGAATAATTCGGATCAAGTGTTCGTTGAACTAATAATTGCATAGCATAAAATGACATTTCTTCTACAGGTAAATTGACTGTCGATAATTTAGGAATGGTAAAATTTGAATAAACTTGATTATCAAAGCCAAAAACCTCGCATTGATTAGGAACTTGAATACCATAATCATGCAAGGCCGAAAGAGATCCCATGGCAGTTTGATCGCATAGACAGATGAGTCCGGTAGGCGCATTGCCGCTCTCAATCAGCTTCACTACAGCATGATATCCGCTAGTTTCCGTAAAATCACAATATCTAATCATATATTCTCTGCCTATAAGAGCTTCAGTTAAACCCGCAAGTCGTTCATCTAAGGCTTGCGATGAAACAGATGATGCCAAAATAGCAATTTTTTGATGCTTATTCTTGATAAAATGCTCTGCAACCTGTTTAGCTGCCGCAAAATTATTTGCACTGACATAAGGATAAATTGGCGAAGTCCGATGAAAAAACACAACAGGAACACTTGGCGAAACACGATGAATATATGTTTCATCTGCCATCGATGTATTCGCTAAAATTGCACCATTAAAAAGATTGGGCTGATATAACTCTTTGACACCCTGAATCCCCATTTCATCCATTGTTTTAACTAATAAATTGATGGTAATCGTCTCAAGAGAAGAACTGAATCGATGAATTCCGGTTAAAATACGTCCAATCAATCCTACACGTGTATCGATAGGCCACAACACAGCGAATGTTAAACTCGTCTTCCCACTTTGACGCAATTTTCGTGCTGACATATTGGGCACATAACCTAATGAGAGAGAAATTTCGCGTACTTTTTGAATCGTCTCTTCAGAAAAACGAATGGCTTCCGCCTTTTGGTTCAAAATAAGCGAAGCCGTCGTAATCGATACATTTGCTGCCTTTGCAACGTCCTTAAGAGTAACTGCCATAAGTATCTCCTTTGTTACTTTTTTTTATAGCTCCACCTCCCCGTTAGTAAAACGTTTTACTAAATATAATATACCATTTTCAAAAATTGGATTCAATTATTTTTCAATAAATTCTGTTTTTAGTTACTTTTTAGTGATAGAGGCTACTAATATTACGATGAACCATACTCACATGATAAGTCATAGCTTTTTCAGCAGCCTCAGCATCTTGACTGCGAAATGCTTCAAGCAAAGCAAGATGTTCTGTAATCGTTTGCGATAGACGATTTTCAACATGCATGGATTGAAGACGCGCCACTTGAATATACTTATGAAAATTACTTAATGTAAGATTTAACATTTTACTGCCTGACGCTTCATAAATTGTCTGGTGAAATTTGTTATCTAAGTCCGCTATTTCCTCTATGTTATCTTTTTGCGCATAAAATTCCGTAAGATCGACTATCTTCTGTAACTCTTTAAGCTCTAAATCAGTCAGCCGCGGAGTAGCCCAACGTGCCGCCAAGCCTTCAAGGAGCTGCCGCATGACACAAATATCCGCTACATCCTTATCAGAAATGCCGAGAATAATGGCACCCTTTTTAGCTGTCGTTTCTACTAGTCCTTCTACTTCCAATAGCCAAATCGCCTCGCGAATAGGCGTACGGCTCACACCCAATTCCTGGGCCAGTTTCGTTTCAAGTAAAATATCTCCTGCTGAATAAACGCCATTAATAATTTGCGATTTAATATATTGAAATACCTTCTGGCGCAAAGAGGTATCTGGCGCAGAGAAAAGTTCTATATCTTTGGTCATTACATAGGTCCTCCATTAAAAAAATTTCTACTATTAATAGTTTATTATAAGTTTAACAAGAGTACAAGTCGCTAACAATATATTTCATATGAACTTGGATGTTATGTGCACTGCAAAAACACAAATAAGGGATATAGCTTGTTGATTGTCTATTCCATTTACACAAAAAATAATTTTAACTATTTTTCAATAAATACCTAGTAAAACGTTGCATGGAGTGCTATAATGTATTTAAAAATAAACGTATTCATGGAGGTGTGTATTTATGTATACAATGTTTTATTTGAATGATGATGAGGTTCAAGAAAACGAAGAACAAGCTCAAGCAGAAATGGATACTTTATTAGACGAACAAGAATGGCTCAACTTTAAGTTAGGCTTACTTGCTGAATGCTAGAAAGCAAAGAAAAAAAATAACATGTTTGCGACAAAGATGTCGCTCTATCCGTTAAGTTCACCTTAACGATAGGAGTGATTTTTTTATCAATATTTATGAATAAATATTTATTTCCAATGAATTTTTATTCTTATTAGAGCTAAATAATAGCAAACAGCAGTAATTGTCAATGTCAAGACAACTACTGCTGTTTTTTTGATGGTTAAAATGGGTAAAAAGAAAATTCACACGTTAAATTGTGTAATAATCAGCCGAAGCTCTTCAGACATTTTAGCTAATGCCTCACTAGATGCTGCAATTTCTTGCATCGAGGCCGACTGTTCCTCTGTTGCAGCAGAAACTGTTTGAGTATGCTCAGCTGTTGCGCTACTAATATTATCAATTTTTTGCATAGAGGAAACAATTTGTTCACTTCCTCCTGCCACTTGCTGAATCGCAGCAGAAATATTTTCTACTTGATTAGAAACTTCTTCAATTAACGCCGCAATTTCCCCAAAAGCCCTCCCTGCCGTACCAGCTACTTCCGAACCGAGTTTGACTTCTTTCGTCCCGTCTGCCATAACAAGTACAGCCTTTTCCGTATCTCCTTGAATTTCACCGATAAGCACTGCAATATGTTTGGCTGCTTCTTGAGATTGTTCAGCTAATTTACGGACCTCTTCAGCTACAACAGCAAACCCTTTGCCTTGTTCGCCTGCACGCGCCGCTTCAATCGCTGCATTCAGTGCAAGAAGATTTGTTTGACTGGCTATTCCCGAAATAGTATCTACAATTTGACCAATCTCTTTGGAGCGTTCCCCAAGACCCGCCACAACTTGTGCCGAATGCACGACTGATTTTTCGATAATAGCCATTTGTTTCGTTGTATCATCGATAGCCTCTCCACCATTTTTTGCTGCCAAGGAAGTTTTTTCAGCCGTCGCGGCTACATTTCCCGAATGAGCGGCAACTTGTTGAATGCTTGCCGACATTTTTTCCACGACTCCTGTTGTTTCATGCACTGCCTCAAGTTGAGAGGAAGCACCTGAAGCCACTTTTGTAATAGATCCAGCAACTTGACTGACAGCAAGTGCCGACTGTTCCGCATTGGCCGTTAGTTCTTCTGATGATGCTGCCACTTGCTCAGCGGAAGTAGCAACTTGCTGAACCAAACTGCGAAGTTTTGCTACCATTGTATCAAAGTGAATCGCCAGTGTATCTAATTCATCTTTTTCTTGGATATTTTCTTCCGTTAGATTCCCCGCTACAGCCTGAACCGTTAAGTCTCCTTGCGCAATTTTTTCAGTCGCCTGATTTAATGCAATAATAGGCTTCGTAAATCGCCGCGAAAGAACAACACCCAATCCACAAGTCACAATAAGAATAATTCCTATTGTGATTAACGAAACAATCGTTAAAGGCGTTAACTTCATGAGAATTTCTTTTTCAGGTACATCAATGCCTAAACTCCAATGCATTCCAGGAATCGGTGCATAAGCCATATACTTACTTGTACCAGCTTCCATATCATGGCTAATTCCTTTATCCCCATGAATCATTTTTTGGGTAATTTCTTTCGACTGATTCGTAGCATTGGCATCATTCAAAATATTTTGCTTCATAACCATACTCTTATCAGGGTGAATAATCGTTAAGCCATCACCTTGAAGCACATAAGCATAACCGCTTTGAGCAATCTTAATTTCATTGATGCGCGAAATAAGCGTATCAACTGTTACTGTACCGCCTAAGACACCCACAATCTGGTTGTTATTTTTGATGGGAGCCACTACAGAAACGACCATCTTGCCGTCTACTTTAGAAATTACAGGATCTGTTGTAAAAACTTTTCCAGTAGACATGACTTGTTTAAAATACTCGCGATCCACAATATTGGTTCTATCACCTGTTGTATGAATAGCCTGTCCTTTTGTATCAACCAGCCAGAATCGTAAATAATTAGGATTACGCTTAACTTCTTCATTTAAATAACGAAGAGCAGCTGCCTGATCGCCATTAACGACACTCTGATTTGTTGCAAGAATAGCCACTTCCCGCTGACGCATCTCTATCCACTGCCCGATTTCTCTGGCATAGGCATCAGAACGATGCACAAGATCTTCCTCTGCGTCAGAAACTAAGATGCTTTTTGCATTATAAAAATTGCAGAAGCCTAAAATACTTAATGAAAGTAGCAGTCCGCCCACTAAAGCAACAATTACTTTGACCTGAATACTTTTCCCCAGCCAATTTTGACCCGTCATTTTCAATCCACTCATTACAAATTTCACCCCTAATGTTCCTTTCCATTTACTTCATGCCACACTTTTACTACCTTCTGAGTCCCCTCCCAGCATAAAAAATTAGCACCTGCCAGTGGCAGGTGCTAATAATAATCCGTAATTAAACAGCAACCTGGCAATCATAGATATGACATCTTTAGACCCATGGCTTTGCGCCATTACTTTTCAGTAATTTTGCTAATTATAAAATTTTATAAAGCAGATAGTAATAATTATTATAAGATTTTTTTCCCATTTAGTCAACCAAGTAACTATAAACAGAACTTATTCACTACTTCTTGAAGATTCTGCGACAATTTAGCTAGTTCTTGACTGGATGCAGCAATTTCTTCCAGCGAAGCCGACTGCAACTGTGTAGCTGCCGACACTGTTTGTGCCTTTTCAGACGCCTTTTTACTCAATTCATCGATTGTCTCTACTGAAGAAGCAATTTGATGACTGCCCCCTGTCATTTCCTGAATAGCTACGGAAATCTCCTTAATTTGGCAAGAAACTTCCAATACGATAATTTCCATAGACTGAAAAGCCTTCCCTGTTGCATCCACGACATCTGCTCCGACTTTCACTTCATTCGTTCCTTCTGACATAGCCTGTACAGCTTGAGATGTATCACCCTGAATAGAACTGATTAACTCCGCGATCTCCTTTGTAGCCTGCTGAGACTCTTCCGCTAATTTTCTTACTTCTTCAGCAACAACGGCAAATCCGCGTCCATGTTCGCCTGCCCTTGCTGCCTCAATCGCGGCGTTTAAAGCCAACAAATTAGTCTGCTTAGCAATCCCTGCTATGGTATCGACAATTTGCCCGATTTGTTTTGACTGCTCGCCCAACTTGACAATAACTTGGGCTGAAGTATTCACTGTGTTTTCAATCCGATCCATCTGACTTACCGCTTGTTTTACAGCCTTTCCCCCTGTTGTTGCCGTCTCAGCAGCTTGCTCCGATTTTAGCGCCACATCATCGGCATGACTCGCAATACGCTCTATACTGGCTAGTAACTGCTGCACTGCCGCTGAAGTATCCTGTATAGCTATCAGTTGCTGCTCAGAACCTTGGGCTACGCTGGTTGTGGCACAAGCAACATCACTTGCAGCCTGGGCCGACTGATCGGCACTAGCTGTTAACTGCTCTGATGACTGTTTTACCTGCTCTGCCGATGTTGCCATTTTCCGAATCACGTCACGCAAACTGGCTTTCATTCGATTAAAGGAAATACCTAACTCCCCAATTTCATCAGATGACTTTACATCTACATCTGCCAAACTAAGATTCCCACTCGCGATACCTGCCGCAGCTTGAGCAATGACATTAGCCGGTCTGGATATCGTACGGCTAATAAAGATACTGACAAAAACTGAAATACCCGCGACCAAAAAACTCACAAGGACTAATAGAAATTGTACTCCGTCCGCCTTTTTCGTACTATTTACTTCTTGCTCTTCAATATGTTGTTTCACAGCACCAATCAATAGCCTTGTCGTCGCAATAGAATTTTCAGAAGGAATACCAGCCTGTTGCATGTAAAGAGCAACCTGATCCAGTTTATTAGCCCGTTTGGCTTGAACCGACTGCGCAGCAATCGTATCAAAAGCCTTCTTTTCCGTCTTGAGTTCAGTTAAAGTCATCTGCGATTCTTTCGATGCCAACACATTCTCGAGTTTATTAATTTTATCGTCACCGTATTTACGATGATTTTCAAAATCAGCTACATCGGCAAGATTTCCAGTAAAATTGAAACGACGCATGGCTACTGTTTCATTTGCCACATCAATGGCGAGCTCTTCAACAAGTTCAATCTTCATAAGATTTTGCTTCGTTACTTCTTGCGAATTTCGATTCAATTCACCTACTTCGTAATAGGTAAACGCACTCATCGTCGCAACAAGCACAATAACTACCATAAAACCAGTAAAAATTTTCTTCTGAACAGTGATACGAGATGATATCGCTAAAGACCCTTTCAAGATTTTTTTTTCCAATAGAAATTGAGCAAACACTCTTTTTAAACTGAATAAGCTTTTCTTTACGACACTCATCTTGAAAACACCGTCCTTTACAAAATAAGATTTCATAATAAATGCTTTCTTTATACAAAATAAATGCTTCTTTATACAAAAAAAGCTGGCCTATTAGCCAATGTCATTAAGATAAGAAAACAAAACGACAAAGAAACAACGGAAAAGACAGGGAGATTGAGAAATAATAGTCTCCCTGTCTTTTCTGTCTATTTTTGAG